>JANQKH010000606.1 GCA_028281215.1 Phycisphaeraceae bacterium
TTTTGCGCGGTCGGATAAGGCGCTCTACTGTATCGGCCGACCGGGTTCCTGATGCATGTGAGCCGTCAAATTGCAGTCGCCTGATCAGGTCGCCGCGCGCGGACGAACAAGCCGATGAGCAACCCCACGGCCGCGCCGATCGCGTGGGCTTCGGGTACCGGTGTCATGTTCTCGCTTTGCACGAAGATCGCCGCGCCGGTGACCACTTCCCACGCGATCTTCGCCATCAGTCCGACGCCGGTGAGAATGGTCAGACCTTTGGCGATGAGTCCGAGCCGACCATGCCGCCACATCAGGGTGAGGTAGACCGCAAGCAGGGCGCTGTCGATGCCGGACAGGCCGCGGTAGCTGTGGAATTGTGGGCAGAGGATCAGCACGCCGGCGGAAATAGTGAGTGCGGAAACGAACAGTGTGGCGATCATGGCGCGGCGGTCAAGTCGTTCGCACGCGAAGCCAAGTGTCGTGAACACGGCCAGATCCCAGAACAAATGCTCGGCCGACCAGTGGGCGAAATGTCCGGTGAACAGTTCCCACCATGCGCCGCGGCCATACGAAGCGCGTTGGAGCGTGCACCATTCGGTCAGCGCCGGCCACCAAGCGGCGATGAGCGTCGCAACCGCCAATCCAAGTGTCAGCCAGGGCCAACGTGACCCGCGCTCCATCACGAATGATGTAATGGAGCGCGAGGCCGGTTGGCTGTTCGCCGTGATGGTGGGGTTCATCGTTGTCATGGTGGTGTTTTCTTTAGGTGGGCATTGCCCGCCATTCAATCAATCCTTCGCGTGTGTCAGGTCACACATTAACCCTGCTTGAAATCGCCGGCCGCCTTTGATTTGCGTTGACCTTCGAAGACGACGAACCCGACGATGATCAACATGAGTAAACCCATCCAGGGCGAGATCGCTCCGCCGCCGCCTCCGCTGAAGTCCCAGCCTTGCCCACGGTTGTTCGACGAGTTGGATGCATTGTTGGATTTCGTTTGAGGGTTGGCGTTCGATGATTTGGCGTCAGCTGTCTTTGAAGCTTCGACCGGTGCGCCGGGGCCGATGTCCAGTTGTGATTTCTTTCGCAGAGCCGCCAGTTCGGTGCGCACTTTTTGCTGGGCAGTGCGATCGCGCTCGATACGCAGGGCGTTGCGGCGTTTGATCTGCCAGCGTTGATATTCGTCATCATTCTCCAACACGATGAACGAAGTGTACTGGCTGACGATCGAATACCCTTCGCCGAGGCGAACGATTTCATCGATCACTTGTGGGTTCGGTGTGGTGCCGGGGTCGACGTTTTCCATTAGCGTGTCAATGCGGTGCCACGCCCACATGCGTTCGATTTCCGGATTATTGGGATCCTTGGCGGGTAGGGTGATGGTGCGCGCCTGTTCGATCGGTTGGCCGTTGACTTTGCCGCGCACGGCGATGTTGACGTCGCCGCCGGTGCGATAGCGTGCGTAGACGCGGATCGGTGAACCATGGAACAGGTCGGGCAGCTTACGCGGTTCGACATCGTACACCTCGATGCCGTCAAAGGCGATGGCGAGGTCGGTCGCGACGGGTTTGTCGAGTTTGCGGCGGAAGGCTTTGGCCTGTCGTTCGAAATCGTCGCCGCGCGAGAGGAACGACGCGAGTCCGCCGGCGTCCTGCGCCAGTTGCCGCAGCAGCGGGCGGTTCACTTCGTTGCCCACGCCGATGCAAAAAACGCGCGTATCGTTCGGCCGCGAACGAATCTGTTGCATCAAACCCTGCCGTGTCGCTTGTTCGGTCATGCCGTCGGACAGGATGATCACGTTCAGTTTGCGGTCGCCCTGTTTGTAGCGATAC
>JANQKH010000188.1 GCA_028281215.1 Phycisphaeraceae bacterium
ATATTGACGGCATCGAAGTGCGCGACTTGGCCCCGGGCGTGCACCCGCGCATCGGTTCGACTCGCGCCGACCAGTGTGACCGGTTGTTGGACGAGTTCCGCCACGGCGCGTTCAACGACCGCGGCGACGGTACGCAGTGGTTCCTGATCTGGCGGCTCCTGTTTCTGCCAACCGTGGAACGCGCTGCCGTCGTAGGCGATGGTGAGTTTGTAGCGTTGAGCATTGGGATCGCGCGGCGGACGCGGCGCGTACTCACTCGCGTCGGACCCGTTGGTGTCGTTCGTCGTGTTGTCCTGATGGTCCGCCATCGCGGCGGTCAGGTTAGAGTGTTTGCGGGAATGATGAAAGTTGCGCCCCGTTGTCGGCGGATCAAAACCACTCGCGGTTCATGCGCGACAGTAATGCCTTTGAGATTGGAAACCCACTGGCTGACCCAACGACAGAGTCAATGCCGCAGTTGGGACATAGTGCGGTCTGACCGGCATCAACCCAATCAACGATGTCGGCAGGTGGAAAGATGGACAAGCAATAGAAGCAACCACATTGATCGCTGGAGAGGATTTCCGTTCGATGACGAATTGAATGGCGATGAGCACGCACGTGATCAGGTTGCTCATCCATGGCGCCGCTCCCGGTTCTGTGCTTGTTGTCGTGCATGCCTCAGCGGATCACGCACAAGTTCAATACTTGAACCCGTCAGGTCGAATGTGCACGTAGGGGTCGCCGTCGAAGTAGGCGCCGTTGACCACCTTGCCGATGAACAGGTCGTGATCGCCTTCGTAATCCATGTGGCAGACCAGTTCGCATTCAAGGTACGCCATGCCGTTGGCGAGGATGGGCGAGTTGGTCACGGCGTCGACCAGTTCAAAGCCGAGGAACGGGTCTTCATCCGGATCGATGCCGGAGGCGAACTTGCGCAGCAGGACTTTGTCGTTCTTGGGCACCTGGCACAGGCCGAACTGATGCGAATCGCTGATCAGCGGCATGATGGGCCGGCCTTTGTTGACCGCGACGCTGACCATCGGCGGCTGGAACGACGCCTGCTGGACCCAACTGGCGAGCATGCCCGTTCGCCGATCCTCGAACGCGGCGGTGAGAATGTAAAGCCCGGAAGGAATCTTTCCCAACGCGGGGGCGACCTGCTCGACAACGGCTTCGTCCATGGTCTTGTCACTCATGCCAGGTGGAGGAATCATGTTCGGCGGAACAGCCGGTGCGGATTCGCGGTGGGATCGGCAATCGCGGTTGCCTTCGGCCTTGATCTTTTACGACGTCGAATGGCGTCGCCCGCGGGGTTGCATCCTCATTCGCCGCACACATCACGGCGAAACTTCCGCGCCAGCATACGAACCGCGAGCGGCATTGCAACACGGCCCGGCGTACGCGCGGGGCAATTGAGGTATAACAGTCTGTATGAAAAACACTTACGACGCCATCATGTTCGATCTCGACGGCACGCTCGCTGACACGCTCGCCGATATCGCCGCCGCCGCCAACCATGCGATCGGCTTGCTTGGACACCCGGCGATCGAATTGCAACGCTATCGCTACCTCGCCGGCCAAGGGTTGCGATACCTGATCGAACACGCGCTCGAAGGTCACGGCACGGACGACGAAATCGAGCAAGGCATGGCGGCGTTCAAAGCCTACTACGCCGACCATTTCACCGACTTCACCGAGCCCTTCGACGGTATCCCGCAGGTGCTCGACGCGCTGGCGGCGACCGGCGTCAAGACCAGCGTGTTGAGCAACAAACCCGATGCGGCGACGCACCACGTGATGGGCGAGGTGTTCAGCGCGTGGACGTTTGATGTGATTCGCGGCGCGGTTGATGGTGTGCCGCTCAAGCCGGACCCGACCTCCGCGTTACTGGTCGCGGAACAACTGGGCGTGGCGCCACAACGCACGGCATATGTCGGCGACACGCGCGTCGATATGGAAACCGCCAACGCGGCCGGTTTTTTTGCGATCGGTGTGACATGGGGTTTTCGTGATGAGCCGGAGTTGCGCGACGCAGGCGCCGATGCCATCATTTCGCATCCGCGCGAGTTGCTCGCGATCCTCGGATTGGAGGCGGCGGTGTGATGCACATGACGAACGAACGATTACTTCGCCCGCGCGCCCTTCATTTCCCGGCCGTTCTGAAACAGGGTCATGTGCGTCACCTTGCCGTCCTTGTCCCGTGTGAACAGGAGTTCCGCTTCGACGACCTTGTAAAAGAATCGATCCTTCGCTTTGGGGAACACCTCGAACGACTTTTGGCCGGTCGCCTGCGCGAACAGTTGGTTGCCTTTGCGTTCGACCGTGATCAGAAATGTGGGAAACAACACGTAGGTGCCGGCGTAGTCGTCGTAAACCTTTGGGTCAACTTTGATCGGTTTGCCGAACGTGACCGGTTTGACTTTCACACCGGAAAAGTGCTGGATCAATCGAATACCGAGTTGATCGACCTTGTGTGGATTGCCTGTGACGAAGACCATGACCGCGACGTTGGACTTGCGGTTGAATGCGGCGAAGGCGTGGTAGCCGCCGGTTTGTCCGTTGTGCCAGTACGTGTTCCCGTCGGCGGCGATGTGC
>JANQKH010000756.1 GCA_028281215.1 Phycisphaeraceae bacterium
CCCTTCGCTGTTCACAAAGAAGTTGCCGGCGCGCGTGTACGAAATCCCGTTGCCAATGTCAGGCGTGTTGACCTGGAAAAAACCTTCGCCACTGATCATCACGTCAAGCGGCCGGTCAGTGCGAATCGCATTGCCCTGCGCAGGATCGAACTGCGTGTTGCTGATGCGCGTGCCGAGACCGACGAACAAACCGGCAGGCCGTTGATCGCCGTTGGCGTTTTCGACGCCCGGTTGTTCCTTCGCTTCGTAGAGCAGATCTTCAAAGTTGGCGCGCAACGACTTGAAGCCCGGCGTATTCACGTTCGCCAGGTTGTTGGCGATGATGTCAATCTCGGTGGACAGGGCGTTCAACCCGGTCGCTGCGGAATGCAAAGCAATAACTGCCATAAGAATCCAATCCTTCCACTGCGATTCACTAAGCGTTGATGCGTCCCAAACGGTTCACGGCGTTGTCCATCATCGAGTCGTGGTATCGAATCAGGTTGGCGTTGGACTGCACCGCCCCACTTGCTTCGATCAACGCCAGCAATTCCTTGATGGGATCCACCGTGCTCGATTCCAAAGCGCCCGGACGTACCGATCCCGTGCGAACCCCTTCGATGCGTGGATCACCACCTTTGAAGTTAAATAGATTCTGTCCCTGCTTGATCAGTTGCGAGCGGTCGGCGACTTGGGCAACCTGAATCTGCCCCTGCTCTTCGCCGCCCTGCCGCAAGCGACCTGCCGCGTCTATCTCAACCGGCTGCTCGGGATTCACCTGAATGGGTTGATCGGCCTCATCCAGAATGCGAAGGCCGTTTACGTTCACCAGGTATCCCTGTCCGTTGACAAAGAAACGACCGTCGCGCGTAAGCCGAACCGACTCGTTGCCGTTGGCGTCCTTCTCCGCGACTGCGAAAAACGATTCCTTGTCGGTCAGCGCTACGTCGAGCGAACGGTTGGTTTGCTCGATCGCGCCGGGCTGAAAGTCGACCTTCTGGGGCCCGGCAAACACTCCGCCGCCGAGTTGATCGAGCAAGGAATGGCGGTACTTGCCGGGATGGGCATCTTCGAGTGATTCAGCAGCGCGCTGGCTAATCGCGGCAAGATCGCGCTTGAAGCCGACCGTACCGACGTTCGCCAGGTTGTTGGCAAAGACGTCCTGCCGGTACATGTTGGTCAGGACGCCGGACGCTGACAGATGCAGGCCGTAGTTCATCGCTCCACCTCCCTGTGGCGCGACGTGCACGTTTTGGTGGACCGCAAGCTTTCGTCGTCGTCCGTGACGACGAAGGACATCCCTGATGCACAGACATCCTCAGCCGCGGTCCGCGGATCGAGTCCTTCGATCCGGCACAGTTGATTTGGTGAGTCCTCGGCCTGATAGGTAGAAGGCGTTGCGGCCGACCGTTCGGCCGCATCCTGTATTCGATGGATCGACGCCGCTTCGTCGGCAAGACGAATCAGCATCTTGCCAAGGCTGTCCTGATCATTCGATCGCAACATATCGAGCCAACGTGCCATACCAAACTCCGCGCGTAATGCGAACGCAATCGTGGAAGTGGTGGAGCACTTGGCGTGCCAACGGGTGAGGCAGTGCGGACAAACCCACCTTGCGAATGGCAATCGGCTTTGAATGCAGCGTATTGATCGAAAGCAGATCAATCGGGTGAGGTAACCGGGATTCGAGCACGCGCGCCTCCCACGCGCAGCATCTGCATCAGCAGCGCACGAGTTGCGCGATGGAGATTGTTATGGGACGACGCTTTGCGTTACATTCCTGTGATGTCATCCGTTCACGATCACAACCGCCGCGCGTGGGATGAACGCGCCCGCAAACAACAGGTGTTCACCCGCCCGGCGTCGAATGATGAAATTGACCACGCCGAAGGACTGCTTGCCGCCAATGAATGGATCGAAGGAAGCGTGCGCGGCAAGCGGTTATTGTGCCTGGCGGCCGGCGGTGGCAGACAAGCGATTCGATACGCCGCAGCAGGCGCCATCGTGACC
Source organism: Phycisphaeraceae bacterium (assembly GCA_028281215.1). Taxonomy (GTDB): domain Bacteria; phylum Planctomycetota; class Phycisphaerae; order Phycisphaerales; family Phycisphaeraceae; genus JANQKH01. Next base: position 1,990 of record JANQKH010000756.1, read on the forward strand.
GTCGTCGACATCAGTCCGGAGATGCTCGCACTCGACCGTCAGGTCGCGGCCGAAAAAGGGTTAGCGATCACCACAGTGGCGGCCTCCATGGATGACCTTTCCATGCTGGACGCCAATGCCTTTGACGTGGTAATGCAACCAGTCAGCACCTGCTATGTGCCGGATGTGCAACCAGTGTTTGACCAAGTGGCGCGGGTCACCTGCCCAGGCGGCGTCTATATAAGTCAGCACAAACAGCCGGGCAGTTTGCAGGCGGATGTCAAACCCTCAGCCCGCGGTTACGAGCTGATTGAACCTTATTATCGGACGCGACCTCTGCCCGAAGTGGTCGGCTCCCGGCATCGCGAAGCCGGTACGGTGGAATTTCTCCATCGCTGGGAACAGTTGATCGGCGGCATGTGTCGGTCGGGGTTCGTGATCGAGGATTTGATGGAACCCCGGCACTACCAAAGGGATGCGCCGACCGGAAGTTTCGCCGACCGTAGCGGCTACTTGCCACCCTACGTGCTGATCAAGGCCCGCCGTACGTCGCAAAACATGGACGCCGATATGTCCAAAAGAGTTGTTTTTGTAGGATAATGAACAAATTTGCGTTGACATCAGGGATAACCCGGATAGCATTCCCACGATGCAAGTCCTAGACTTGCTCGCAAACAATGAATGTAAAGGCAACCTTTGCCCCCCGGAAGGGCGGCGGACCGTTTTCTTGGTTCGCCGCCTTTTTTGTTTCACCCGATTGCCGAAATTGACCGATGGCATACCTTACTCAAATGGTGTATTAACAATCTGTTAGCTAAATCGCTATACTGCCCTATTTTCCAACCGAGATGGGAGCCACATCCATGGCCGAAAAACCGAAAACCGAACTTCCCGCTGGTGAACCAGTCGATGTCGACAAGCAGGCTGAAGAGCAGACCGGGCAACAGGTCCGCCTGCGCTTGGATCAGCGGAATATGACCACAAGCTACGCCAATGCATTCCGGACCAATGCCACGGCAGACGAAGTGATCTTGGATATCGGCCTGAATCAGGTGATTCCCGCTCAGCCCGGTGCTGATGGCAAACAGGTGCAGGCCGAGATTCTCTTCGACGTCTCGGACCGTCTGATCCTCAACTACTACACCGCTAAACGACTGGCGATCACGCTCGGACAAATCGTCCGCAAGCACGAAGATCAATTCGGCGAGTTGAAGTTGAACGTCGCGGATCGCGCCAAGAAATCATGACCGCCCGCCGGTTTTGATTCTAGATGGAGTGGCACGGCAAATCGGCCGAATGTCCCCGTAGCGTGGCACGCGTTGGGAAAACACCAACCACCGGCGTACCATAACGTGGATATCGGACCGTCGGTCTGAATTGGAGAGACTCTGAGCACGGTGCCATATGGCATTGAATACCAGCGTATCGCCGGAGCATGAACACCAGCGCGATCAGGATGCCAAGCAGAAGCGGCGCATCACCCTGACCAGCGTGTTGGATCAGCTTGCGCAGTTTGATGGTCCACCGGACCAGTTCCTCGCCGCGATGCTTCAAGTGCAATGCAAGATCGCCCCCGCCGAAGCGGGTGCGATTCTCCGCCTCATCGGTGACGAACGGGTCGATCTGCTCGGCGCTTATCCGCTGATCGAGTCGCAGGCAACCGCTCCGGTCTGGCTCGCCAACGCCGCTGAGATGGCGCCGCGCGTCGTCGAAGGCGAAGAAACCACTGTCATCCCCCTGCGCAGCACGGAAGAGATGTACGCCGAAGGCGCCAACCGACACCTGGTCCTGGTGCCTATCACATCCGCCAACATTACCGCCGTCGCCACGTTCGTGGTGGCAACCAACAACCCCGCCGTGCTCACCCGCGCCAAAGAGCGCCTCGAGATGACCATCAGCCTGCTGAATCTTTATGAGATGCGACAGGCGTTGGTGAAGCGCAACGTCGACCTTGACCGTCTGCGCGAATCGATGGAAGTGCTTGCCTGTATCAATGAACACTCAAGGATGAAGGCAGCCGTGATGGCGCTGTGCAACGAAATTGCCTCGCGATGGAAAGGCCAGCGTGTCAGCATTGGTTTTCTCAAGGGCCGATACGTCAAGCTGACGGCGATGAGTCACACCGAAAAATTCACGCGCAAGATGAAACTGGTGCAGGATATTGAATCCACGATGGAGGAATGCCTGGATCAGGACACGGAGATTGTCTATCCGCCCCACCAGGATGTCGCCAACGTTTCTCGAGCGGCGGGCAAGCTCTCTGATGCGCACGGCCCCAGCACGATTCTCAGCCTGCCGCTTCGGCGTGACGGAAAAGTCATCGGCGTGATCACCATCGAACGCGCCGTAGAAGACCGCTTCACCATCGACGAGGCGGAAACGCTGCGCCTGATGAGTGACCTGTTAACCGCACGGCTGTCCGAGTTGCACGAACACGACAAATGGATCGGCGCCAAAGCCGCCGGCGCGGTGCGCAAGACCGCATCCTTTGCCGTGGGTTCCGAGCACACTTGGATCAAGCTGTTGATCCTCGCCATTGTGGGTTTCCTTGGCTTTGCGATTTTCGTCAAAGGGCCCGACACCGTCAGCGCCAACTTCACGGTATTCCCCCGACAACGGCAGGTAATTTCCTCGCCGTACGCTGGCTACCTCGCTGAAGTGCGGGTCGAGAAAGGCGATGACGTAACCAAAGGTCAGGTACTGGTGGTGCTCGACACCGCCGAGCTGCAAGGCCAACTCGCCACTGCCAAAGCAGACAAAGCCACCTTTGAACGTGAAGCCGACCAAGCGCGGCGCGACGGCAAAAAAGGCGAAGAACTCATCGCCTTGGCGAAAATGGACAAAGCTGTCGCGCAGATCAATCTGCTTCGCTACCGGATCAGCCAATCGGAGATCAAAGCGACGATTGACGGCAAGGTGATCGCCGGCGACTGGAAACGGCAACTTCGTTCATACGTCGAACCGAAAACGCCCCTCTTTGAAATCGCACCGCTGAAAGATGTGTACGCGGAGTTATCTGTGCCGGAGAACCGCATCGCCGACGTTCAACCCGACGCGTTTGGCGAGTTGTCGTCCCGCGCCCGCGCGGGCACGTACATTCCGTTCGAGGTTGAGCGGATCAATGCCGTCGCGGAAGTGAATGAACAACTGAACGTGTTCAAGGTGCGCGCGAAAATCTTTTCAAGCGCGTCGATCCGGGAAGTTGACGGCGTGGCGTGGCTGGAACCGTTGCTGGAAACATCGGCTGACTGGATCGCCGACGGCGAGGAGAAACTGTGGCATAAAACCCTGCAACCCGGCATGGAAGGCGTCGCCAAAATCGAAGCCGGCCGAGCACCCTACGGCTACCTGTGGACCCGCGATCTGGTCAACTGGGTGCGGATGAAGTTGTGGTTCTAAGGAACGATCAGCCCCCCGTTTTCAGCAGTCAGCTTGAACAACAGAAACCGAGCGAGAACGAGTACACCAACTTTGAATCTAGCCGAAGACTGATTGCGGCACATCATGGCTGTCGAACGACCTACATTTTCCGAATCCTGGTACCGCGTCGCCGATCTGATGCCGCGATTGCGAACGGTAATTCAAACTTACCGCCAGCATTACCGCGGGCGGATGTGGCACGTGCTGCGCGACCCATCGAATAACCAGTTCTTTCGACTTGACGATGCCGGCTACCAATTCGTCGGCATGCTCAACGGCAAACGTTCGGTGGCGGAAGTCTGGCAGGAATGCAACGAACAACTCGGCGACCGCGCCCCCACCCAGGGCGAAGCGATTCAACTGCTCGGGCAACTGTTCACCAGTAACCTGCTGCAATGCGAACTGCCGGCCGACGCGCACGGCATGTTCGACCGCTATCACAAACGCGTGAAACGCGAAGTGACCGGCTATCTCATGAACCTACTGTTCATGCGGATCCCACTGTTTGATCCCGAGCGAATTCTTCAGCGCTGGTGCCACATCTTCGGTTGGATGTTCGGGCCGGTCGGATTCGTGATGTGGATCGCACTGCTGGCCGTGGGCTTTTCCCATACCTCCGGGCATTTCGGTGAGTTGATGGAAGCGGCGAACCCGCAACTGCTGCTCAAGACCGAAAACCTGTTGCTGCTCTACGCTTGTTTTGCCGGCATTAAGGCGATTCACGAGTTCGGACACGGTTTTGCCTGCAAACGATACGGCATTCAAAACGGTTCGGGTGGTGAAGTGCACACCATCGGCATCATGCTGCTGGTGATGATGCCCGTACCTTACGTCGACGCGACCAGCGCATGGGCGTTTCGCAGCAAGTGGCAGCGCGCGATGGTCGGATTTGCCGGCATCTACGTTGAACTGGCGGTCGCTTCGATCGCCGCCGTCGTTTGGGCGAATACCGCCGCTGGCACACTGTTGCATGACATCTGTTTCAACGTCATGTTCATCGCCAGTGTTTCAACGTTGCTGTTCAACGGCAATCCCCTGCTGCGTTACGACGGCTATTACATCCTGTCCGACCTGCTCGAGATTCCCAACCTTTCGCAACGGAGCAAGGACTATCTTTACTATCTAGTCAAGAAATACATTTACCGCGCGCACCGGCCTCGCAATCCGGCACACTCTGCCGGTGAGAAGTTTCACTTTATCTGGTATTCGCTCGCGGCGGGCATCTATCGCGTGTTCATCAGCATTGCGATCATGCTTTACCTGTTTGAAGTGTTGCAGGGCGTGTTGTTCTTCCTCGCTTTGTTCTTTGCCTTGTCCGGCATCATTGGTTTCGCTCTCAAGCCGATGTGGAACTGGGCGAAGTATCTGTTTACGAGCGGCGAGTTGGCGCGCACGCGACCATGGGCGGTCGCGGTTACCACAGCTTTCTTTGCCGGCATCTTTGCCGTGATCGGTATCCTTCGCTTTCCTGATCACCTGTACCTCGAAGGCGTCGCCGAGCCCAACAATTTCAGCCAAGTGCACGCCCAAACCGAAGGCGTCATCGTCAAGGTTATTCCCACAGGCACGGAGGTCAATGTCGATGACAACGGCGAGCCCCTTGTGGAACTGAAGAACCCGGAACTGCACACGCAACTCGAAGTGCTGCAAGCGGAGCACAAAGAGTTGGCGGGGTCCATTCGCTTGGCCCGCGCCGCCAATGAGTTGGGCGTGGTACAGGGACGGGTCAAACAACAGGAAGCCACGTCGCTACAAATGAAGCGTGTCCAGGCGGACATTGACGCGATGAAGATACGCGCGCCGATCAAAGGCATCTGGACGTCGCCGAATATTGAATTCACGGTTGGACGATTCATCTCGCGCGGGGAACTGATCGGGCATGTCGCCTCGGAAGAGATGATCATTCG
>JANQKH010000781.1 GCA_028281215.1 Phycisphaeraceae bacterium
ATCGCCCGGGTGAACCGTGGGTTGTCCGGGGATGTGAGCCATTGCGCAAGGACTTCGCGCTTGTCGCGGTTTTTCAGATTGGGTTTCGTTGCGCCGAGAAACGCCGGCGACATTACCTGCCCCGTGTTGGGATGTTTGATCTGCTGTTTGCCGTTGTCGAGCACAATCTGTTCGCCGATGAACATCATCTTGTCGTTTTTGTCACGGCGCTTGTTTTCGACGATTTTGTATTCCACGTTGGCGAAGAACGCGGCGAAACCGTAGTAATCGTTTTGTGTCCAGCGATCGAATGGATGGTTGTGGCACTTGGCGCATTGCATGCGCGTACCGAGAAACAACTGCGCCGCGGCTTCGGCGCGCAGATTCGGTTCACGCAAGGCACGGTAAAAATTCGCCGCAGGTTCTTTGTAGGTGCTCCCTTTCGCGGTGATCAAGTCGCGTACAAACTGGTCCATCGGCTTGCCGTCGGCCATCGACTTGCGAATCCAGGTGTGAAATACCTCGACGCCTTTACGGTCGATAATCCGCTCTTCATTGCGCAACAGGTCAGACCACTTCATTGCCCAAACGTCGGCAAACTCCGGCCGCTTGAGCAACGCGTCTATCAAGCGTGCACGCTTATCCGCCGACGTATCTTCGACAAACCGCTTCGCTTCGTCCGCGGTGGGAAGTATGCCGAGCAGGTCAAGATAGATGCGTCGCAGGAATTGCTGATCGCTGCAACGCGGCGACGGGTTCATGCGCAGTTGCTTCAGCCTGGCGAACACGTGTTCATCAATGAAATTCTGCGCTTTTGGGTTGGACCACCGGTAATCGGAGCGTTTCGGAATGATCGTCACGCGAACCGACACCTGCTGATCCAGAAACCGGACCAACACGGTTGACTCCCCTTCTTCAACTTTTGCAGTCACATGGCCGTCTTTCGAAACGTTGACATCAAAATTTGAGGTTTCGTACACTGCGATGGATTGCACATCGCGGGTTGCGCCGTCGTCGAAAACGGCTTTGGATTGCAGGCGAAACGACTTTCGATCGCCGACGAGTAACACCTCGCGCGGTTC
>JANQKH010000848.1 GCA_028281215.1 Phycisphaeraceae bacterium
GTTTGCCGTCCAGCGTGCTGCTGATGTGATAGTTTTTCTGCGAATAGTCGGCGACTGCTGTGCGGAAACGAATCGTTTTTGCCTTGCCTTTACCGCTGAGTGGCGTTGCGGTCGCTTCAAATTCGCTGAGCACGAAGTTGGAATTGAACGCTTTGCCCGCGCCGTTGTGCGGCAACGAGGGATGCGTCAGCGCTTCAAGACGAATGGCCGTCAGTTGCTCTGCTTTCGTACGCAGCACCACGTCGTAAATCTCCGCGTTCGGTTTGCCGCCGAGCGCGAGCGTCGATTGATCCGGCAACGCTTTGAGTGTTGCGCCGCTTGAGGCCGTCACCTTCGTCGGCGTGATGGTCTGCCACACCGGTCCCTTCGCTTTGTCTGCGATCGAACGTTCCCACGCGGCCTGCGCTTTGGCCAACTGTGGTGCGGCCGCCTTCAACTTCGCTTCCAATGCGGCGATTTCCTGGCGAATCGCGCCCTGATCACCAACCGTCACCGGCATGCGCGGATCGAAACCATTGTGCCCCTTTTCCGGCACCTGATTGAAAAACGCAAAGAACTGGTAGAACTCCTTCTGTGAAATCGGATCGTATTTGTGATCGTGACACCGCGCACAGAGAAACGTCATGCCCATCCAGACCGTGCCGGTTGTGACCACGCGGTCCATCACGTACTCGACGCGATACTCCTCATCAATCACGCCGCCTTCGATGGTGATCGGATGGTTGCGGTTGAATCCGGTGGCGAGGCGCTGTTGTTCGGTCGCGTTGGGCAACAGGTCGCCGGCGAGTTGTTCGATGGTGAACTGATCGAACGGCATGTTGTTGTTGAATGCTCGGATGACCCAGTCACGCCACGGCCATTGCGTGCGCTGGCGGTCGTACTGATAGCCGTTGGTGTCAGCGTACCGCGCGGCGTCGAGCCAAGGCCGCGCCATGTGTTCGCCGTAACGCGGGCTGGCGAGCAGACGGTCGACCACTTTCTCATAAGCGTTGTCTGACTTGTCCGCGAGAAACGCATTCAACTGCGCGATCGTCGGCGGCAGGCCGGTCAGGTCGATCGTCACCCGTCGAAGCCATGTCGCCTTATCCGCTTCCGGTGAAGGCGAAAGCCCGACCGTTTCCAACTTCGCCAGGATGAACGCATCAATCGCATGGCGCGGCCAGGTCGATTGCTTCACCTTCGGTGCGGCGGCATTGCGAATCGGTGTGAACGCCCAGTGATCTGACCACTCGGCGCCCTGTTCGATCCACTTTTTGAGTAGCGCGATCTGGTCGTCGCTCAAACGCTCGGCCACCTTTGTCGGCGGCATCCGTTCTTTCTTGTCGTCGCTGATAATGCGCAGGAACAGTTCGCTGTGGTCCGGCTTGCCCGCAACGACCGCGCTGTATCCGCCCAAGTCCGCCAGCGCGCCGGCGCGGGTGTCGAGGCGCAGCTTTGCCTTGCGGGCTTTGTCGTCCGGGCCGTGACAGGTGAAACAGTGTTCGGAAAGAATCGGCCGAATATCACGGGCGAAATCAACGCGCCGCTCGGCGGCGCGGGCGACAGGCATGTTCAACAACAGGGCAAGCAGCCACAGGGTCGAAATCAATTTGAAACGATGAGCAATCATGGAACCATGATAACACCTGCCTGGTTGTTAATTAATGGCCGTCGTCGTTGTTCTGATCCATCGACTGAGGTTTTTCGCTAGCGTTTGATTTGGCTTATGCTTTGCGGGACGGCTGGTCATCCAACCCATGGTGCATGAAAAGGCGGCACATGATCACAGCAGAGGAAGCATTGGCACGATTACAGCGGGGTAATGCGCGGTTTGTGGCGGGCAAGCGGAAGGGGGACTGCATTGATGAGCCGGCGAGGCGGGACGAGTTGGTGGCCGGTCAGGCGCCGTTTGCGATCGTGCTGGGTTGCTCGGATTCGCGTGTGCCGGCGGAGATGATTTTTGATCAAAGCCTGGGTGATCTGTTTGTGATCCGTGTCGCGGGGAATATTGTTGCACGTTCGCAAATCGGCAGTGTGGAGTTCGCCGCGGCGGAGTTCGGGACGCGGTTGGTTGTGGTGATGGGTCACACGATGTGCGGCGCGATTCAAGCCACGCTGGATGAATTGCAGGAGGAAACGAAAAACCGCTCGCCGTTTTTACGGGCGATTGTGGAGCACATTCAGCCGGCGGTTGAGCCATTATTAGATTCGCCGATGAAAACGGACCGTGCGGCGCTGGTCGCGGCTGCGGTGCAGGCGAACATCCGCGCATCGGTTAAGAAACTGAGCACTGGTTCGGAGATTCTGAGTGAACTCATTGCGTCAGATGGGTTGATGATCGTTGGGGCGGAGTATTCGCTGGAGACGGGGGCGGTAACTTTTTTTGAGGTGGGGGAGCGGGTGTGAGTGTTGGGTGATGGTGAAATGAAAACGCCGAGACCTTGTGGGGGCTCGGCGTTGGTTGTTTGAGCGGTGTGTGTTTTACTTGATGAACAGCATTTCCTGGTAGGTCGGCAGAGGCCAAAGGTCGTCGGCAACAATACCTTCGAGCTCGTCGGCAAACTTGCGGACCTTCAACATCGCGGGGAGCACCACGTCGCACATATGGCGTGCTTCGACGGAGCCGTCGCTGAAGTCATGCATGCTGATGGCGGTTTCGAGTTCGTCGGCGCTGTCCTGCAACCCTTTGGCCAGCGCGGTGACTTTCTCGAGGGTGTTGGTGTCACACGCAATGCCGACGCCTTTGAGATTGGCGGCGGTGGACGCCAGTTCGTTCTGATATCGCAAGGCGGCGGGGAAGATGAGTGTCCGCGCCATTTCCAGCGTGAGATTGGCTTCGACGTTGACGCTGAGGTTGTACTGTTCGAGGTACGTTTCAAGTCGGCTTTCCAGTTCGCGTTCGGAGAGCACGTGGTAGCGTTGGAACAGTTCCTTGACCTCGGGGCTGTCGAGGTAGGGCAATGCGTCGGCGGTGGTTTTGAGATTGAGCAGGCCTCGCTTGGCGGCCTCGTCGTGCCATTCTTGCGAGTACCCGTCGCCGTTGAACACGATCGAGCCGTGCTCGTTCATGATTTCGGTGAGCAGTTTTTGAAGCTCGACATTGAGTTTGTCGGGGTCGCCGCCGGTGGCCTCTTCGAGGCGGGTGGCGCAATAGTCGAGCGATTCGGCGACGATGGTGTTCATGGCGACGAGCGGACCGGCGATGGATTGGCCGGACCCGACCGCGCGGAATTCGAAGCGGTTGCCAGTGAAGGCGAACGGGCTGGTGCGGTTGCGGTCGCCGGCGTCCTTGGGCAGCGGCGGCAGCACGTCAACGCCGACTTCCAGCGTGCCCTTGGGAATCGACGATTCGGCGCCGCCCTTTTTGATCTGCTCGAATACATCGGTGAGCTGATCGCCGAGGAAGATGGAGATGATCGCCGGCGGCGCTTCGGTGGCGCCCAGACGATGGTCGTTGCCCGCCGAGGCAACGACCGCCCGCAGTAGCCCCTGAAACTTATGAACAGCCCGAATCACCGCGGCGCAGATCAACAGGAACTGCGCGTTGTCGTGCGGCGTGTCACCTGGATCGAGCAGGTTGCCCTGCGACGCGCTGCCCATCGACCAGTTCACGTGCTTGCCGGAACCGTTGACGCCGGCGAATGGTTTTTCGTGCATGATGCACGCCATGCCGTACTTTTCCGCCACGCGCTTGAG
>JANQKH010000852.1 GCA_028281215.1 Phycisphaeraceae bacterium
CGGAGTGTATCGCTTGTCGGATGACATCGCCATGGTCCAGACGGTGGATTTCTTTCCGCCGTTGGTGGACGATCCGTTCGTATTCGGACAGATCGCGGCCGCCAATTCACTGAGCGACTGTTATGCGATGGGCGGGCAGCCGAAGACGGCGTTGAATATTGTCGGGTTCCCTGACAACGACGCGCCGCTTTCAAGTCTGCAAGCGATCCTGCAAGGCGGCGCGGACCGCGTGGTTCAAGCCGGCGCGGTCATCCTCGGCGGACACTCGGTGCGCGACGCGGAAATCAAATATGGCCTCGCGGTCACCGGCGTGGTTCATCCGGACCGCATCATGACCAACGCCACCGCGAAACCCGGCGACGTGCTCGTGCTGACCAAAGCGCTGGGCACCGGTTTCGTTACGACGGCCTACCGAGCCGGCAAGTGTGACGACGACACGCTCAAACACGCGACCGATCGCATGATCCAACTGAACAAAGCGGCGGCGGAGGCCGCCATCGACCTCGGCGCGACAGCGGCGACGGATATCACCGGCTTCGGCCTGGCCGGGCACGCCAGCGAAATGGCGCAGGCAAGCAACGTCACGCTGCACCTGCACCTGAGCCAACTGCCCAAACTGCCCGGAGCCGATGCTTTCAATCAACGGGGCTACCACACAAGGGCGAACGCGACGAATCGCGAATTCACATCGCCGCTGTCACGCTTCGAGGTCGACTCCAAATCCCACGATGCCGAGTTCATGTTCGATCCGCAAACGTCAGGCGGCTTGCTCGTCGCCATCACTGCGGACCGGGCGGACACATTCATTCAACGGTGCCACGACGCCGGTGTTCCCGACGCCTGTGTCATCGGCGAAGTTCACGAAAAACAGGATTCGTTTTTGTCTATTCACTCTTAGGAAAAACAACACCATGCGCAGATCCACACACACCAACTTTCTTGCTTCACTCATTGCCTGCCTCCTGTTTGTCACCGGCTGCGGCGGCAACGGTACGGACGGCACGACTGACGGTAAAGACCAAACATCAAACAACGAGAAGGTGCTACGCTTCTCCGCGATTCCCGACCAAAACACCCAACACCTTAAGGAACGGTTTGACGCCTGGGCCAAACACCTTTCCGAGAAGTTGGGTGTGAAAGTCGAGTTCGTTCCGTCCAACGACTACGCCGCCTCCGTCGCCGCGTTCACCAAGGGTGACATTCACCTGGCGTGGTTCGGCGGTCTGACCGGCGTGCAGGCGGTGCACAACGTGCCCGGCGCACGGGCGATCGTCATGGGTGAAGCCGACGCGAAGTTTGTGTCGTACTTCATCGCCAACAAGAGCACGGGGCTGACCAAGTCGGACACCTTCCCCCAGGCAATCAGCAAACTGAAGTTCACGTTCGGATCGCGGCAGTCAACGTCCGGCCGACTGATGCCGCAGCACTACATTGAAACCAACAGCGGCAAAAAGATGGAAGAATTCTTCGAGCAACCTGTTGGCTTCTCCGGCAAACACGACCTTACGTTGCGGCAGGTCCGTGACGGCACGTACCAAGCCGGCGTGCTGAACTACTCGGTGTACGACAAACTCGCCGCGGAAGACCCGGCGATTCTGGACGAGGTGCCCATCATCTGGGTGACGCCGACCTACGCTGATTACAACTTCACCGCTCACCCTGATCTCGAGAAGATGTTCGAAAAGGGATTCATCGACAAGCTTCAAAAAGTGTTGATCGAAACCACCGACGAAAAGCTGCTCGACGCGTTTCCGCGCAAGAAGTTGATCAAGACGACCAACGAGGACTTCGCCGGCATCAAGGCGGTGGCCGAGCAACTGGGTTTTCTCAAATGATTTGAACCGCGAGTGACCAGGACCGGGTCGCACGGTGGATTGGGGGGATCCCACCGATGCGGCCCGGTTTCTGGCCGCTCGCGAATGAGATTGTTTGCTGAACATGATCCAAGCCACGCAACAGAACGGCTTTCAACTCAATGGCGTTACGGTCCGCTTTGGCGACACGGTGGCGCTGCGCGATGTCACAGTCGATTTCAAAGACGGCGAACGCGTCGGCCTCGTCGGGCCCAGCGGTTCAGGTAAAACCACCCTGCTGCGGTTGCTCAATGGCGCGATTCGGCCGAGCCAAGGCGATGTCAACCTGCATGGCCAACACGTGCAGAACCTTTCTGTGAAACAACTGCGGCGGATTCGCAGTGAGATTGGATTCATTCCGCAGGATCTGAGCCTCGTGCCGAATGTGCGCGTGTTGCACAACGTATTGTCCGGCCGATTCGGCAAGCAAAGTTTCATCGGCTCCATGCGTTCGATGTTGCTGCCGCGCAAACGCGAGGCGATAGACGTGCACGCGATCCTCGAACGCGTCGGCATCGAGGAAAAACTCTATCACCGCACCGATCACCTGTCGGGCGGACAACAGCAACGCGTCGCCGTGGCACGGGCGCTCTACCAGCAACCCATTGCGTTGCTGGCCGACGAACCGGTCTCCAGCGTCGATCCCGCACGAGCCCGCGACACGGTCGAGCTGCTGACGAACATAGCCGAGCAACAGCACATCACACTTTGCATGAGCCTGCACACGCTTTCCCTGGCGCGCGCGTTTTTTCCAAGACTCGTCGGTTTACGACACGGCCAAGTGGTGTTCGATCGTGCAACCGATGACATCACTGACGACGAATTCACCGAGTTGTATCGCCTCAGCGATGACGAACTGCTCGAGGACGGCGGCGAACAGTCATGACCGGCGATTCCGCTTCGCATCCCATTGGCGCGCTGGCGGCGAACAGGCCGAATCGTTTGGCGGCCCGGCGCGTTGTGCTGTTTCTCATCGCAGCAGCCGGCGTCGCGTCGATCCTCTCGCTTGACTTGACCTGGTCCAACCTTTGGCCCGACGCCGACCGATGGGGCAAGATCGGCGACTTTCTCGCGGCCGCGTTCACCCCCGCGCTGGACTACGAAGGCAACGTTCCCGAAGGCACGAATCCCCTGCTGCTGAAAGTGTTTTACGCCGCCGTGACCACGCTGATCTTTGCCGTCGCGGCGACGAGCCTATCGGTGGTCATCGGCGCGGTGCTCGCGTTCGGCGGGTCAACCGCCTGGTGGGCTGACGATCCCGCAGGTGCCGCTGGTCCGATTCGCACCTTCCTGCGTCGAACAGTTCGCCCGGTCTGCTATGCGCTCACGCGTGTGCTGATCGCTTGTACACGGTCGACGCACGAGTTGATCTGGGCGGTGCTCTTCGTCGCGGCACTGGGTCGGCTGAACAATGTGGCGGCGGTGCTGGCGATTGTCATTCCGTACAGCGGCACGTTGGCGAAAGTGTTTTCGGAGATGATCGATGAAGCACCTCGTGACGCCGCGCATGCGATGCGCCACGCCGGCGCCGCATCGCTTCAAACGTTCATTTTCGGCCTCATGCCGCGCGCCTTGCCGGACATGATCGCCTACGCGATCTACCGTTTCGAATGTGCGCTTCGTTCCGCCGCCGTGCTCGGCTTCTTCGGCGTTACCACGCTCGGCGGCTACCTGCACACATCGTTCGAGAACCTGCAATTTCACGAGACGTGGACTTATCTGTATGCGCTGATCATTCTCGTCGTGTTGGTCGACTTCTGGAGCCGCGCGGTGCGCAGGAGGTTGACCGGATGACAACAATGGACAGCGGTCACCAACGTGTGCAACAGTTACGACGACAGCGGCCGCGCAACCGATTTCTGCGCATCAGCCTGCTGGTCACCATCGTGGCGATCGTCACCTGCTGGATGGTCGGCCCGCGCGACCCGGATCGACGCAGTGATGTCGTACGCTCCAATGAAGGATTCGGTCTGATCGCGTTTTTTTCTAAGAAGAATCTATCCGAGATGGCGGATGATTTCGACGGCTTTTTGAACACGCAAGCGCGGCCGACACCGGTGAAGGACAAGGCGTGGAGTTGGCCGGAGGTGGGCGGTTGGATGGCCGATCGCTGGACCACACAAGGCGCGGAAGCGACCGGCAACACGCTGGCGATCTCTGTCGCAGCGATCGTTCTGGCAGCCTTTCTCGGTTTGTTCCTGACGTTGCCCGCCGCGCGGAATCTTGCCCGCCCGCAACCCTTCCTGCCCGACGGCACGTCGCCGAGCAAAGCAAATCGATTCGCATGGAAACTGCTCGTCAGCTTCACGCGCGGTGTCCAGATTTTACTGCGTGCCATGCCTGAATACATCCTCGCCTTTCTGTTGTTCACATTGCTCGGCCCTTCGGCCTGGCCGGCGGTGTTGGCGCTGGCGTTGCACAACGCGGGCATCCTCGGCAAACTCGGC
>JANQKH010000878.1 GCA_028281215.1 Phycisphaeraceae bacterium
TGGGAGGACGAGGAAGACGAAGCGATCAACGCATTCCATGACGCCGAGCGGCACGGCTGTGACCGGCTGAACCTTTATGTCACGCGCGCCAAGTGCGGATTCAAACTGGACTACGAAGCCGATGTCCTCGCCGACGCCGACCGCGCGCTGGAACACGGCGAACGGTATCTCATGCGGTTCTATCGCGGCTGGGCGAACCATGAACTGGGCGATCAGGAAGCGGCTATCGAAGATTTCACCAAAGCGATGGACACCGCGCCGGGCGACGCCAACCGTGAACGGTTGTTCCACTGGCGTGCCAAGGCTCACGTCGAGCGCGGCGACAACGATGCCGCCGTCGCCGATCTGCTCGAAGCCCGCGCGCTGGAAACCGACAGCGATGTCGAAGCCTACCGCCGTGCCGACACTTTCCGCGATCTGGAACGCTTTGACGAAGCGATGATCGACATCAACCGCAGCATCGAACTCGACGACGAAGACGACGATTCGTACGAACTGCGAGGCGAACTACACGAAATCCTCGGTGACAAGGAAGCCGCCGAGGCCGACTTCACCCGAATGATCGAACTGTCCAACGAAGAGGATGTTGATATGTCTGATGACCGTTACGCGATCTACAACACGATTCATTACCACTTTGGCGAGATGCCGATGGAGAACATCGTCAACACGAACCGCGGTTTTCCCTCGCGCGCGGCCCCAGAGATTCAAATCGCGCTCGATTCATTCGCCTATTCCAATTTCATCGTGCGCTGTTTCATGACCGTGCGTGACAGCTACGGCGATCCGGTGCGACGACTGCAGGAGGCGTATGAGATTGATCGACGCAGTCCGATCAAACCTGCACCGCCACGCTACCTCGATTTTGACATCGGCGAAGACAGACCGATGCGATGTCTGCGCGACGGTATCTGGCTGCTTGAATGGGAGCGCATGCCGTTGATGGTCATCCTCGACACCAGCGACTGCGACATCTGTCGGCTTGAAGTGTCCACGCCGATGGGTGACCGCGGTGACGACGTCTCCAACGCGGTGTTTGATCACATCGAGAAGACGATTCAGCAGGGCCGGTGCTATCGCGGCAAAATTCTGTCGCTGGAATACCGGGAGATGTACAACGGTCAGGCGCAGGGGCTGGTCGTGCATAAGCTGAATCAGGTCAGCCGTGACGAAGTGATTCTACCGACGAAGACGGTGGACCTGCTCGACCGCAACGTGTTACGCTTTGTGCAACGTCGGGCGGAAATGGCGGGCATCGGTTTGCCTTCGAAGAAGGGTTTGCTTTTCTACGGCCCACCCGGCACGGGCAAGACGCACACCATTCACTACCTCGCCTGCAACCTCGAAGGGCACACGACGTTTCTGATTTCCGCCGAGCAGGTGCAGCATCTGAGCACTTACATGATTTTGGCGCGCATGTTGCAACCAAGTGTGGTCATCATCGAAGACGTCGACCTCATCGCTCGCAGCCGGGACGACACGCATTCGATTTATTCCGAGTCGCTGTTGAACAAACTGCTCAATGAAATGGACGGCTTGCGCACCGATGCCGAGGTGATGTTCATCCTCACCACCAACCGTGCCGAGTCGCTCGAAGCGGCGCTGGCGGCCCGGCCGGGGCGCATCGACCAGGCGATCGAGTTCCCCCTGCCCGACAAGGAAGGCCGGTTCAAACTGGTGAAGTTGTACGCGATGTCCGCGGCGATCAGCGACGAATTGGCGCATCACGTGGTCCAGCATACCGACGGTGTGACGGCGTCGTTCATCAAGGAACTGATGCGCCGCGCGATTCAAAACGCATTCGAAGCCCGCAACAGCGCCGCCCAACTGGAGAAAGGCGACCTCGATCTCGCGCTCGAAGAGTTGCTCCGCGGCGGTGGTTCGTTGAACCGCACACTGCTCGGCGCGGCGGCGTATGCGGTTGACGATGCAGGGCCTGCGCAGACGACGAGTTCACCGTAGCCGTTGACCGAAAATCCAAGTTGGGTGGCTGGAGCAAAGGAGGCTTGGCGACGTGCCCCAGTGTTCTGATGACATGGATCGCCTGCTGTGGCACACCGAGCCTCTGCCACACGCACCCATAGCGTGATTCCGGATCATTCTTGATTGTGTCACCCTGACTCATTCATCTGCTTCGTCAATCGGCAGATCGAGCCCCATCTCGCTGAGCGCTTTGACGTTATCCTTCCACACAATCACGTGCGGGGTCGCGATCGGTGCGTCTTCTTGATTCAACCCGACCGACAGCGGCCGAATCCGGCGATGACTTGCGTGATCGTCGATCAACGGCATACCGTCACCTTCGGACACATCGGCTTGCTCAGTTTCCCACACCTTGGCGGTCTGGTGCAACGCCACCACGCGGAACCAATGCCAGGGCTGTTCGACGCGCACATGTTTCGAGCACCACGTCCAATCGGTGAACTTCTTCAGATCCTCCGGACGAATGACAAAACAGCGAATGCACTGCTTGCGCACCGCCTGGCGATCCTCGCTGGTCATCACAAAGAGCCACGGCTGACGCGGATAAGGCGACATCGCCACCATCCCTGCGAAATGCCCGAACGCATCGTTGAGTACTTCAAACCCCTCCCGACCGATGGTGGCGAGAATCGGATCGGAAAGCGTGGTCTTTTCCGCACATTGCTTGATCGCTTCGCGTGCGGCGGGGTTGTCGTACAACTGGTTCACCGTTGTGCGCGGACCCACATTGCGAAAGAGCAACACGACATCGTCCGGTGAATCGTCCAGCGGCTTAAGCAGGTGCATTTGAAAAAGAATGTCATCGGAATCACCCTGCTGAAATCGCTCAATGTCACGCAGTTTGCGACGGAACAACAAATACCAACTGGCGGCAAACCCCGCGGCAAACCCCAAGGCCTTGCCGATCATTTCGGGGATCAGCACCGACCAGTCAAAGGAAGACAGCCAATCGAGCAGCCATTGCATGCCATCGCTCCAGTGGGGTTGACGGGTGAGCCTGTTGAAAGGATAGACGAGATGGTTGGGTTTGTCTGATTGACTGGATTATGATTAACGAATGATTACCTGCATTAATGCACATTGATGCCGGGGATTGGGTTAGAATGATTGAGACACCGCAAACCGAGGGTTCTTTTTCAGATGACATTCGAAACATTTGATGCTGTGTTGTTCACGTCCGCTTTTTTCGTTCCCGGATTTATTTGCTCGGCGGTACTTTCCATGTTGCTTGTGCGTCGTCAGGCGCAGACGCACACCCGAGCCGTTGAGTTCCTGACGCTCAGTTGTGTGAACTACGGATTTTGGGTGTGGTTGCTGGTTCCACTTTTTCAGAATCAATGGATTAAAGCACAGCCGATGCTTTCTGGTTTGTTGCTGGCGCTGATTGCATTTGTCTCGCCCGTTGCTTTGGCGTTGTTGATTGCCAAACTTCAGCAGACGCAATGGATCGGCAACTTTCTTGGCAGGTTTGGATTCAATACGATCAATCCGATCCCCACAGCTTGGGATTATCAGTTCACAAAGAACGATCCCAATTGGGTGGTTGTGACCCTGAAAGACGGGTCGAAGGTATTTGGATTCTACGGTCTGAAATCATTCACGGGCGATGAGCCGGGACATCGGGACATATTCCTGGAAGCTGTTTTTGAACCGACGGAAACGGGTGAATGGGCGCCGGTTGAAGATACCGCCGGTGTATGGATTTCAGCCGATCAATTGGCTATTATTGAATTCAGAAAAGTACACGAGCTTTCCGATGCCACAGAATCCTAAATCGAACGGTCAACCAATTGAACGGCGTGGTTATCAGCCACGGCTTATCCCGCTCGGAAACCAGCCACAATCTGACAAGCCGCTGAACCCCAACTCTCTGAAACCTCCTAAGGGTGGATCATCGGTTCAAGCGCCGGCTCAGACTCAGCCCAAGTCGAAGTCCAACTAAAGATCCAACTCCTCCGCATCCTCCGCGCGTTCCATGATGAAGGTGAACCGGGCGGACGCGTCTTTGCCCATCAGGTCGGCGATGACGCGGTCGGTTTCGAGTTGGTCGATGATGTCGACACGGAGCAGTCGGCGTGTGGCGGGGTTGAGGGTGGTTTCCCACAGCACCTTGGGTGACATTTCGCCGAGGCCTTTGAAGCGGGTGATGTCCGGCTTCGCGCGGCCGTTGACTTCATCGAGAATACGCGCCTTCGCTTCTTCATCCGCCGCCCAGTGCGTTTCCTTGCCGACGTCGATGCGATAGAGCGGCGGCTGGGCGAGGTAGACCTTGCCTTCTTTGATCAGTTCAGGCATGAACCGGTAGATGAAGGTAAGCAGCAGCGTGGCGATGTGGTGCCCGTCGGAGTCGGCGTCCATGAGGAGGATGAGTCGGCCGTAGCGCATGGCGCCGGCGTCGAAGTTTTTCGCCAGTCCGCAGCCGAGCGCGGTGACCAGGTTTTTCAACTCCTCGTTGTCCATCACTTTTTTCAGCGACGCCTGTTCGGTGTTGAGCACTTTGCCGCGGAGGGGAAGGATCGCCTGCGTGTTGCGGTCGCGGCCCTGTTTGGCCGATCCGCCGGCGGAGTCGCCTTCGACGATGAACAGTTCCGTCGTCGTGGTGTCGTTGCTGATGCAATCGCTGAGTTTGCCGGGCAGGGCGAGGCGATTCGCCGTCGCGGTTTTGCGGCTGACGGCAGCACCGGCGGCGCGCGATGCGGCGCGGGCGCGGGCGGCGAGGATGATCCGCGCGACGATTGCCTCCGCCATCGATTGGTTGTTGTTGAGCCATTGTTCGAGCGCCGGTCGTAGCGCGTTGTCGACGAAGCCCTGCACGTCCGAGTTGTTCAGCCGATCTTTGGTTTGGCCTTGAAATTCCGGGTCGGCGTGGAACACGCTGATGATGCCGATGACGCCCTCGCGGATGTCAGCCGCTTCGAGCGTCAGGCCCTTCGGCTTGAGCTTGTGCGTTTCGATGTAATTGCGGATCGCCTTGGTGAGTCCGGCGCGGAAGCCGTTTTCATGCGTGCCGCCCGAGCCGGTGGGGATGCCGTTGACGTAACTGCGCAGGTGCTCGTCGGTGGACTCGGTCCAATGCAGGATGAGTTCGAGTCGCGTGCCGTTTTCCTTTTCAAGATGAAACGGCGTGGCCGTCACCGGCTTGGCTTTGCGCTCTTCGGTCACTTTGTTGAGGTAATCCTTGATACCTTCATCGTGCTGAAAGACATGTTTGGCTTTGTTGACATCATCATTGAAAGTGAACTTCACACCTTTGTGCAGGTAGCTGCACACTTCGAGGCGATCGCGGATGATGTCCGGCTTGAACTCGGTCTTCGGGAAAATCTGCGGGTCGGGCACGAAGGAAATGGTCGTACCGCTGCCGCGCACCGCGCGGACTTTGCGCAGTTTCTTTTTGGTCAAGCCGCGGCTGAATGCCATTTCGTATTCGTGGCCGTCGCGTTTGACGTTCGCGGTCATGGACTTGGCGAGTGCGCACACGACCGAAGCGCCGACGCCGTGCAGGCCGCCCGCGGTTTTGTAGTTTTCGCTGGAGAATTTGCCGCCCGCTTTGAGTTTGGTCAGAACGACTTCGAGCGCGGGTTTTTTTTCTTTGGGATGTTTGTCGACCGGAATGCCCCGGCCGTTGTCCGAGACGGTGACGGTGGACCCGTCTTTATGAAGGGTGACGCCGATGTCGTCGGCGTGTCCGTTCATGGCTTCGTCGATGGCGTTGTCGACGATTTCCCAGATGAGGTGGTGCAGGCCGGCCAGACTCACACCGCCGATGTACATGCCCGGTCGCATGCGCACGTGCTCGTGGTCTTCCAGAGACACGATGTGTTTGCCGGTGTAATTCTTTTTTCGAGGGCCTGCGGTGGCGGTGTTGCTCATTTGGTTTTCTTGCGTTTTCTACGCTCGTAAGTAGGCATGCTTTCGCTCCTCATGGTGTGTGTGATTCCTCACACAATTGTGGTATCCCTATTAGTGAATACATCGTCCATGAGGCGTTTGTTCCATAGTTTTGTGTCACACTTTCGTATTGAGTCTCCTGGGGCGATTATCGGGTTGTAGTGAATGCAAGGGTTGCACGGAACAGGCTTGAGCTCAGATTCAGCAATCAGAGGTTTAGTTCACAGTGACTCGGGATTCTCGACGCCGGACATTGGACTACTTTTCCAAAAGCACCGGCACGCTGATTTCATCCGGGATGATGCGCAGCAGGTTGCCGGTTTTTTGTAATTCGCGGCCCTTCCCGCCGCGGCCGGTGACTTCGTATTTCGCTGTGCTGACGGTCTTGGTCGCGCCGCGGTTGGTTTCCACTTCGATCAGATCGCGATCGCCTTGCGAGGCTTTGAAGCCCAGCAGTTGGTCGTCTTTGGCGAGTTTGATCAGGATGACGCCTTTGCCGGGGCCGCCGAGGTAGTTCACTTCCTCGGCGGGACAGAGGATGGCGCGGCAGTTGCGCGAAGCGGCGATGATCGTTTCGAAGCCGCTGACGATCTCGACGCCGACGATTTCCTGCCCTTTCTTCGGACGAGCAAACTTGCGGCCGGCGCGGGTGCTCGGTTCGATAAATGCTTCAAGTCCGAACCGCAGCGCGTAGCCGTCGCTTGATGCGGCGAAGGCGTGACGGGTCGGGCAGGCGTCGGGGTCTTTCGGATCTTCCTTGATGTCACCTATCGCGCGCGGGTCCAAGCTGTACGCGGCGACGATGCGTTCGCCGTCCTTCAGGCGGAACAGTTTCTGGATCGGTTCGCCGTAGCCAGTGGAGGCGAGCACATCGATGATGCGGCTGGTGTACGCCGTGCCATAGTTGCTGAAAAAGACAATGCTCGCGCGGGTTGAGCCAGCCTGCGCGGCAAGCACGCGATCGCCTTCACGCAATCGTGTCGACGACGGGTCGCGGATGTCTTTCTGCCTTTTGATCCAACCGTCTGCGGTGATGATGACCATGTTGTCTTCGTCCACGATGAAATCGTCGGCGGAGAATTCCGGTTCATCTTCGACCGATTCAATCAGCGTGCGCCGCTTGCCGATTGCCGCGTCGCCCTTGACGTAGGTCTTTTCAATGTCGAGCAATTCATCGCGCACAATTTTCCAGCGGCCCTTGGCGGTCTGGTCTTCGAGCAGCTTGCGAATCTGCGCGGCGCGCTTGCGCTTTTCTTTCAATTCCTCTTCGATCAAGTTAATTTCAAGGCGGGCGAGGCGGTAGAGCTTCAGTTCGAGAATCGCTTCAACCTGATCCGGATCGAGTCCGGCGAGCTTGGTTTTTGTGGGTTTTTTCGGTCCATGTGGGGCGATGCCGTACTTCTTGAGAATCTTCGCGGCCGCGTCCGCCTTGCCTTCACTTCGACGAATGATGCGGATGATGTCATCGAGAATATCGAACGCGAAGGCGAAGCCTTCAAGCAAGTGCAGGCGGCGTTCGAGTTGTTCGAGTTCGTGTTCCAGCCGGCGCGTGACGACGTCGAGGCGGAAGTGCACGAAGTACCAGAGAATCCGGCGGAGGTTCATCTTCTCCGGCGCGCAAACATTCGGATTTTCAGTCGGCGCCAGGCAAGTCATGTTGACGTTGAAGTTCGTCTGGAGCAGCGTGTGTTTGAACAGGTACGCCATCACCTTGTGGTCGTCGGCGTCTTTCTTACAGATCAATTCAATACGAATGTCTTCCGCGGACACGTCACGCACATCGGTGAGCAGCGCCATCTTGCGATCGACGACGATCTGGGCGATCTGCTCGATGAGTTTCGCTTTGTTGACGCCATACGGAATGCTGTTGATGACGAGGATTTTGCCGCTGCGGGTGATGGGGCCGGCCTTCCACGTGCCGCGCATTTTGATCGCGCCGCTGCCGGTCTTGTAAATCTCCCGCAGTTCATCCTTCGTATTCAGAATCTGCCCGCCGGTCGGAAAGTCCGGACCCTGCACGGCATCGTTGGCGAAAACCTGATTGTCCTTCAACTCCGGGTTGTCAACGAACTTGATGCACGCTTTGATCAATTCGCCGAGATTGTGCGGTGGAATGTTCGTCGCCATGCCGACCGCGATACCGGTCGAGCCGTTGAGCAGTGTGTTGGGCAAACGTGACGGTAACACGACCGGCTCTTCCTTCGTACCGTCGTAGTTCGGACGAAAGTGCACAGTCTGCTGGCCGATCTCTTTGAGTAACTCTTCACTGATGCGTGCGAGGCGGCATTCGGTGTATCGCATCGCGGCCGGCGGATCGTTGTCGATCGAACCGAAGTTGCCGGAACCTTCGATTAACTTCACGCGCATCATCCAGTCCTGCGCCATGCGGACGAGCGCTTCGTAGATGGACGAGTCGCCGTGCGGGTGGAGATTACCCATCACGTCGCCGACAACTTTCGCGGACTTGCGGAACTTGGCGTCGGTGGTGAGCCGGCTTTGCCACATCGTGTAGAGGATGCGGCGCTGCACAGGTTTGAGGCCGTCCCGCACATCGGGCAAGGCGCGGCTGGTGATGACGGACAGGGCGTAGTTGAGGTAACGCTGTCGAGTCGCTTCATGAAGCGAGACGATTTCCCCGTCGCCGTTGGAGCCGTTGCCGAAGGGATCGCCGTCGCCGTTACCACCGCCGCCACCGTCGAACAGCGTCGCGCCACCGGATTTGGCGGAGTGTTTCTTCCTCGTGGTCTTCTTCTTTTTCGTCTGCCGTTTGGCCAAAGTGCCGGCCCTCCCTGGCGGCGGTGTATCGATTCAGCAAATGTCGGCGGTATCCTGCCCGCGACGCGCTTCTGATCTGGAAACGCACCATAAAAAAGATCGGGCGGCGGGACAAGTGAACGTGAGTCAGTGTCCAGCCCCGAGTCCGGAGTCGAGAGCACAAAGTCTGGGGTGTTCAATCTGCGAAGGCTTCTTGACGCTGGACGTCGGACTCTCCTGTTACACTATTCCTCTTCCGAACGGCCGGACCCGTTCACGCGTAGGTGAAGGATCACCAAACCCAAACTCGCACCCATGATTCCCGCACAAGGAGACGTATCCATGTCCACATTCAAGCACGGACTTTTCACCATGACCGCCACCGCTGCATGTGTTGCAGTGCTCGCCGTCACGACCCAAAGTCTCGCCGCCAACGCCAAAGCCAAGGTCGTCGACGGCTGGGGCAACGAGGTTGAAGTGCAAGGTTACAACGACGAAAAACTGCCCGGCGGCAAGTGGTACGTGCACGACCCCAAGCGTCCGCAACCCAAAGCCGTCGAACCCGGGCCGTCACCCACGCTCGGCGCCAAACCACCCAAGGGCGCGGTCATGCTTACGTGGAAGAACAAGAAGTGGAAGTTCAACAGCGACGGTTCGTTCACGGCGACCAAGCGTTGCGGCTCGCAGGTGTCCAATGAGAAATTCGGCTCATGCCAACTGCACGTCGAATTCGCTACGCCGAAGGAAGTCAAAGGCAACGGACAAGGCCGGGGCAACAGCGGCGTGATCATCATGGGCAAGTACGAAATCCAAGTGCTCGACAACTGGAAGAACGCGACCTACCCCGACGGCCAGTGCGCGGCGATCTATGGTCAGAAACCGCCGGACGTGAATGCCTGCCGCAAACCCGGTGAATGGCAGACGTATGACATCACCTTCATCGCGCCGAAGTTTGAGGGCAAGAAACTGGTCCGTCCCGGCAGCGTGACCGTACGCCATAACAATGTGCTTGTGCACAACAAGGTTGTGCTGCTCGGCGCCGTGTCCCACCGTCGCATGGCCAAGTGGCAACCGCACCCGGACAAACTGCCGCTGACGTTGCAGGACCACGGCAACCCGGTCAGCTACCGCAACGTGTGGTACGCGCCGATCGAGGACTAAGCAAGTCAAGGTGTTGGGTGGCCGGGGCAAAGGAGTCTAGTGACGTGCCCCAGTTCTGTCCCAAAACAGGCGACGGATACCGGGCCGGACAATGACACGCATCGTGCCCGAAGAGCATCCACACCCCAGTTCAGCGCTTCACCCTGAACTGGGGTGTTTAAGGATGATCAGCCTGTCGAGCCATGGTGTACCGGTTGAGAACGGCATCATTTGATTTCGTTACCCCGGGCTACTTCGCCTCCAACCGCGCCAGTCGCTGTTCGATCTCCATCAACTTGGCGATGATGAGGATGTGCGTCTTTTTCGCGTCGATCCCCACCGGGCTCTGGTCGCTGTGGATCAAGGCGGCGATTTCGTCGTACAGGGCGGGGTCGATTTCCATGGTGGAGCCTCTCGTTTGAAGTTGTAAAAGATGGGCAAAGGGTAACGTCGCGCATCTTGGCGGTCGAAAATCCTTTGCAACCGTCAGCCGACCGGTGACAATACATGGTGGCCCGATCAGGTTGTCGAAAGGACCAGCATGCACGAATCGAATCCTATTGAGAAAGAAATCCGCGCCGAAGCCGAACGCATCAGCCATCGGCACGGCGGCGCGCCGGTGGTCATCATCGTTGGCGAATCGAGGCAGGCGGGCATCAAACGCTGCATGACCGGTTCCACGCTGCACCACGGCGAGCCGTTCACCGACTTGCTTGGATTGATTGAAGGCGCCAAGCAGGTGGAGACCTACAAGCATCTGCTCCAGCCGCGCGGCAAGGGCGGCCTCAAGCCCCCGCCGGCCCCCGAGGGTTGAGCGGTACAATACGCGGCGTCTGTCACGGTTGGGCGTTCGCAGCGTCAACCGATCGTCGAAGGAAGTCCGATCATGTTGGCTCGTTGCTCATTGATGTGGATTGCGTTGGCGTACGTGGTGGTCGCGGCGTCGGTGTCACATGCCTGCAATGTGCCGGTGTTCCGGTATGCGCTCGAGCGCTGGCCGGTCGATCCGTACGAGGTTTACATTTTTCACGAAGGGCCGTTGAGTGAAGCGGACCTGACCGCCATCGAAAGTTTTGAGCAGCGGCTGGACGCGTTCGAGTTTCAGAGTCAGCCTTACTTCATCGAAACAGTGGACATCACCGAGGAGATGCCTCGCCACATCAAGTCGTTTCACCGTGCCGCGAAACCAACGCAGTACCCCTGGATGCTCGTGCAGTATCCAAAGTCGTTGCCGAGTGAAGCACCCGCGCACACCGGCCCATTTGACAAGCAGGTGCTCGAATCGATATTCGATTCCCCTTTACGACAGGAAATCGCCGGTCACATCCTCAAAGGTGAATCGGTCGTCTGGCTTTTGATCAAGTGCGGCGACAAGGAAAAAGACGGCACGGCGCTGCGCATGTTGCATGAGGAACTGGCGGCGTTGAAAGAGGAACTGAAACTGCCCGAACTCACGGCCGACGATGATCGCTACATCGATATCGACGCCGGCCCGAAGTTGCGGCTGTCGTTCACGTTGCTCGCGGTGTCGCGCGACGATCCGAAAGAAAAACACTTTCTGCAAGTGTTGGAAAACTGGGACCGCTCGGTGATCGCCGAGGGGGAGCCGGTCGCGTTTTCGTTCTTCGGCCGCTCGCGTGTACTGCCCGCATTCTCCGGTAAAAACCTGAATCCGCAGGCGCTGTATGACGCATGTCAATACCTGATCGGCCCTTGCGGTTGCCAGATCAAACGCGACAACCCCGGCTACGACGTGCTCACCACCGTGAACTGGGACGGCGTGATCACCGGGCAATACACGCTCGCCGAAGCACTGCCCCGATTGACCACCGTTAGCGCGTCAAACGTCGTGCCGTTGGACCAGGCAATTGTTCTGCCCGCAGCCAACCCCTCGGCCGCACCTCCGTCAGCCGGCACTGCCTCGCCCATGCAGAGCATGTTGCTGACCCTTGGCGGTGCGATCCTCATCGTCGTGATCATCACCGTCGTCATGCAGAGCCGGCGAAGTGAAGAGTGACTCAAGCGTTGACGCCGACGATCGTGATAAACTGTGCCGATACCCGGCGGAACGAACTGGGATTCTTTTCAAACAGCAGACGGGTGGCATCATGCATAGGCATTGGTTGGCGATGGTGTTGGCGATCGGAGTGGGAGCGATGCTGTTTGTCTCGGTCGGCTGCGACAACGGCAAGACCATACCCGTCGGCGGGTCGGGCCAACTCGACATCGACGCGATTCCCGCCACCGGCAACGATCCGGCGCTTGACGACCTTGTGTTGCCGACCGATTTCAATAACGCGACCGGTGGTGAAATCTCCAACTGTTACTACGGCCTGCTCGTTTACCTGCCCAAGATCGATGCGGTACTTCCCTTGAACGACGACGCGGTGATGTTGCGGGATGTATTCCGCGCCGAAGGGCAGACCGCGCCGCCGGGCGGTGGCGGCGCCGGGTTTGTGCTGCGGCTGGGTGAGATGGGTCAGGAGATGCGCAAGAAGATGACGCTGCCCGAACGGCAGGATCTCGCCGCGATTGTGCACGCCGGCTACTACTACGACGTGGAAGTTATCAACCGTGGTCAGGACGTGCGTTGGAAATCGATTCGCGGCGTGCAGGGTCAGAAGAATCCGCGGCAGGGCGGCAAGCGATATTCACTGGCGCCGATGCCGAAGGGGTTGCCAATCACGTCGGCCGATGCGATCAGTTTGTTGAAAGTCGAGCGCACGTTTGTGTTGGACCATGTGTTTCAGGAACTGGCGACGTTGCCGGTCGACGTGGATGACCAGGCAGCGGTGGCGTCGGCGCTGGATTCGTTGTTTGAACTGGGGCCGGAGAAATTACAAGCGTTCGGGCATTTGCTCACCGCGTTCGAGCGTTGGGCGACGCCCGCGCAGGCGCCGCGTTTCGCCGAGCTGCTCAAAAGCCAGGATCGGCGGGTGACCACATGGTCGAGGCGGATCGCCGCGTCGTATGCGAAACTGTTCCCCAAGCAGGCGATCGAGTTTCTCTGCACCGCATCGGACCGCCGCGCCGCGGCCCGATTTGCCGGCGACTTGCAGTTCCAGATCATCAACGCCGACTGGGCCGAGCCGTTCATCACCGACCTGATCGCCGACGGCCGCGAACCGGCGCAAAAGCTGGCGGAACAACTGCCACACTGGTTCGCCAAGCATCGGCCAGGTGAAATCCCTGGCCGCGTCAAAGCTCTGCTGGCCAGCGACGACGACTGGCGCTGGAAGATGGCGGGGCTGATCGCCAAAACCGGCGACCCGGCCGTGCATCGAATCTTCTTCGATCACTGCATCGAGCACGACGCCTACGTGCGCTTCGTGCAGTCCAGCCTCCTGGCGCTGGTCAAAATCTCCGAAGGCGAACGGATCGCCATGATCAGCGACATTGCCCGCAAGCGACCCGACTGGTTCGGGCGAAAACAGTACGTCCGCCTGTTCGGCGACTGGGCGGAGAAACTGACGCGGGGCGAACTCGAAACGTTGCTGCTGTACCTGTTTGATCACGATCTGCCTTACGCGTCGCTGTTCAAGGATGAGCACGAACGGATGGGATTGGAGGCATGCCATCGGCTGGTCAAGCACATCATGAATCACTTCGCCGCCGATCCCGAAAGGGCCGAGAAGGTTGACGCCGATGAGAATCGCTTTCCCATTTGGGGCCTCGACGGCATCACGCTTGCCGACCTCAAGGCGTTGATCGAACTGAACGCGAAGTTCGCCAAAGAAACACACTTCCGGTTGGTCTATCGTGTTCGGCAGTTGCCGGAAGCAGAACAGGTCGGTGTGGTGATGCACTGGCTCGAAACCAGTGCGGAGCCAAACCTGCGCCACTGTCGTGATGTGGGCATGAAACTGTCTGTTGAAAACCGCATGAAGGTGGCAATGGCGATGCTCGCCAACGACAACCGGAACGTGCGTCACAGCGTGCATTACCTGATGCGCGATTTGGAGCAGGATGATTTGTTTGTCGCCGTACGCCAATGGCTGCACACATTGGGCGCCGAGTACAACGTCTATGCATGGAAGGCGGCTGACCAACTGAACGAATCGCACAGCAAGATCATTTTGCAGGATGTGATCGACGGTAAGATTCCCTACGTTCCGGGCGGACGTATTCTGGATGCCGCGGACGAATCGATGCGCACGAAGTTGGCGCTGATCGCACTGGAATCAGACGCCAAGGGTATGGACGGCCGCGCCCGCGTGCTGCTGGGCCGCATCTCGCAAGCCAACGCCCGCAGTGTGTTGCTCAAAGCCAACCCCAAGCGCAGCCTGTTGCGGCAACGCCAACTGATCGACCTGTTTGGCAAATACGGTTCGCCACAGGACATCCCGCACATCAAATCATTCAACACTTGGGGCGAAGAGCCCAACCGCGATCAGGCCTCCGTGCACTTCGCAATCGAACGGGCGATTAAGAAGATTCAGGAGCGGGCGGGAGAAGCGAAGTGAGATGTTTCGTGGGACGGGAATCTCACCCGTCAATGCGGATCCCGACAGGAGAGACGCCTGTCTCACCGGTTGAATTGCCTTTCGACCGTGATCGACGAAAGCTTTGCTGCGCATCACTTGGT
>JANQKH010000889.1 GCA_028281215.1 Phycisphaeraceae bacterium
AGATACGGCACGACCGTTGACGGCTGGCTGGTGACGAACGAGTTTTCGATCAAAATAATGAAGCCGTCCGCCGTCTGCTGGGCGCCGCCGTCGGGATCCTGTCCCAACGCAGCGACCAGTCGCACACTATTGGAAAGGAAGCCGCCGTAACGTCGCGTGAAGGCGATGGCGAAGTTGTGATAACTGCCGCCGAAGCCTGATTCGTCATCCGTGTAGCCGTAGCCCATTTCCCAGTAGCCCTCCATCGTTTCGATGAAGGCGGTCACACCGTACAAGCGCACCGAGGCATTCGTTCCGGGCACTGCCGCGGTCGTCACGCGGTCGAAACCGGTGAAGAACGTGATGTCCATGTTGGTGATGTCGAGTGCGGGGCTGTTGCGGGCGGGAATGGTGAACGCGAAACCGGTGAATGCATCTTCCACCCAGATGCCGTTTTGGAACAGCAACGGCATCAAACCCACGGCGAAGGGCATGTCCCAAGTCTGATGTTGGTCGACCAGACCGCCGAAGATGTTCGCCAGATCGCCTTCAAAGAACAAGGCGTCCAAGTTGCCGTCCAATTCCAGTTCACCGTGGTCGTCTTCCACGCCGCCGAAGTTGTAGCGAGTGAAGTTGCCATTTTTGTCGAATGGGCGGATGAAGGCGTGCACGCGCTCCGTACCGGTGATCTGCCAGTCCAGTTCGAGGTTGAGTCGTGTGGCGATGACCGCGACTTCCCTGTCTTCCTGTGCGAAGCCGTCGGCGTTCTGATCGGCGGCCGCGTTGTGCACGGCGATAGCCGTTCGCCAATCACCGTAAGCAAAAAACGATGGAGCGATGGGGTTCTTGTCACCAAGCAGGTTCGGCGCATCCTGGAATGGGCCGTAGTCGTAGAGTTCACGACCCAACTCGATCAGCGGGCGTTGCGTGGTCACCGGGCGCTTGGCGCCGTAGATGTCCAACTGCGCTTGCACGTCGTACCCTTGATCCTCGTAGGTCGGGTCCGGACGAAACACATCGGAATTAAACGGCACTTCCTTGGCGCCCGGCGACATGCGCCGCGGCGAGGTGTCATGCCCGTGGCCGTGACCACCCTCGGCCCCAATGGAGACAGGACTATACATGACCAACAAAAGCGCCGTCAGCGCCATCACGCGCAACAGGTTCAATCCGGCGAATGCCGATCGGCTACGGCCCTGATACGCCCCCAACTGTTCCCTGGATGCCATCGATGGTTACTCCCAGGCCCCTTGACATGAGTGCTCAACGCACCCGCACTTGGAGCAGCAAATTAGTTCATAGAATCTCAAACCAGACATAGTCATTAGAACGGAACTGAACAAATCTGAACAGATATTGCTCAACTCGCCACAGCGATTCCGATCACTTGACCTCAAACTCAACCATGTACGGATGGATGTCGATCATCCACTCGTTCATGCGTTTTTCCATTTCCTTGGTCGCGAAGACGAACCGCATGAAGTAGATCGGCTCAGCACGGCTGCGCAGACGCACCGCCAGTTTGTACTTGCCCTTCTGCTTCATCAGGCTCGCAGGCACCACATACCGCGCCTTGCGGTTACCCAACGGCGGAATCGATCGACCTTCCATGCGAATGAAAGGCGGATGGTTCATCACCGTGGTAGGCTGACCCGCCGGACGAATAAACGGCAACTGATCAATGTCCATATTGATCGGGAGGTACATCTCGCGCTCGGTGCCTTTGACATTCGTGGTCAGGAACTTGGTCTGAAGGTTGAACAACTGATCGTCATGCTTGACCTTCCGTGCCGCGACGTCGAGCGAGTGGAGGTCCGCCATGTCGCCGTTGGAGTCCACGTAACCCGATTCCCACAGGTTCTTGCCATCCGGGCCGATCAGTGCGACATTCAGCCAGATTTCCGGCTGGGCGCCCAGGGAACCCGAAGGCAGGTTGTGCCCTTCGTCGGTGTTCGTCACCACGTAGTGGAACTTCAAACTGCTACCGGCTTCCGGTTCATCCGCGAAGAACGGGCCGTCAATGCGGCTGCCGTTTTCCATCACTTCGATGCGCTGCCTTCGCTTGATTTCCAGCGCCGCTTCGTTCTCGATGATGATCTTGCGAGCCTTTTCACGATCGGAATCACTTGCCCACGCTTTGGGGAAGTCCACTTTGATCTTGCCGTCGTACACCGCGTCCTCGAATTCTTCAGTGCCCCACGGCGCGGTGTAGTCAAACTGCAACCACTCCTCGATCGTCCATGCTTCGGCCTTGCTGTTGTGAGGGAAAATACCCGGGTGAGCGATGGGATAACCAGGGCCGAAGAAGGAGTGATCGTGATGATCACGCACTTCGGACTTGTAACCTTCAAACTCCGCAACCGGCGCTTTGGAATAGCCGGCCGCCACGCCGGGCACTTTGCCCATGTGACAGTCCTGGCAAGTAATGCCCTTCTTCAACGCCGGCGAGGCGCGGTATTGCTCCCACACCACCTCCAGTTTGATGCCCGGATGCACTGCCACCTGGTGACACGACACACAGAATTCACTCTTATTGATCTGAGCAAACTTCACCGGCTTGGCGTGCACACCCATGACGTCCATTCGTTTGCCCTGCTCTTTCTGAACCTTC
Source organism: Phycisphaeraceae bacterium (assembly GCA_028281215.1). Taxonomy (GTDB): domain Bacteria; phylum Planctomycetota; class Phycisphaerae; order Phycisphaerales; family Phycisphaeraceae; genus JANQKH01. The sequence continues at coordinate 2,591 of JANQKH010000889.1, forward strand.
AGGAATCCTTGGCCGTCGGTGGCAGCCTTGACCGGGTGATCAATCGGGCCCTCGTCCAGACGTCGTTGGCCGTTCACTTTGTTGTAAGCTTCGCTGACACGGTGGCAAGTGATGCAGGTAATGCCTTCACGAGACACGCGGGCGCGCTTCCAGAGGGGAAGATCTCGTTCTTCTTTCAAGGTCGTGCCAACGGTGGCGTGACACCGCATGCAGAAGTAGCCGATCGTGCCTTGCGACAGATCGTTGATGCGCTGCTCAAACTTGTGGAACATCGGCGAAATGGACGCGTAGGCATGGTTGGACACACGCCATTCGTCGTACACCTTTTTGTGACATTTGGCGCAAGCCGCGGCACGCGGGAACCGTTCCGTGGCGAACAGGTCACGGTGCGGGTCGGCGTCGTCCTTGGTTTCGGACGGCTTATCGCCGGAATCGTCGGGCGTTTTGACTTTGGGGTCGCCGGTGTCGTCGAGCAGGCCGCCACCGTTTTTCTTGTCATCGCCGGAGTCGTCGAGCAATCCGCCGCCGCCTTTCTTGTCGTCGCCCGAGTCATCCAACAGGCCGCCGCCGTCGGCTGGCTTGTCATCGCTGTCGTCGAGTAACGCGCCGCCTCCATCGTCTGCGGCAGCTGGCTTGTCGTCGGCGTCGTCGAGTAAGGCGTCCTGCGCCATTGCCGACGAGGTCGGCAGGGCCAATAACACAACCATCGCGGCCGTCATCGCCATCGCGACAGTCAACCGCACAGGGTTTGCGAACCATGTCATGAGTGATGCTCTCGGTGAGGTGCGTGAATTCATGAGTTCTCCCTTCACTGATCCCGACAGTGCTTGGAGTTTTGGAGCCCAGCGGTCATAGCCCAACTCGCACGCCCGACATGAAAGGGTTTGACGCTCGTCAAACCGATTGGCTTAGATATAGCCCCTGCGTGAGCCGGCCCGACACCTCCGTGCCCCTGATCTAACAACAACGTCCATAGTGTAATCAATTGCGTCCTCGTTTCAACCCAAATCGGTCAACTCATGCTGATTACATGAGTCATGCGACCCATGCAGGCGCGTTTCGCCTTGTTTCGCCACAATCCGATTGGCTAGCTATTTATCACTCTCTCACAAAGTGTCCTCCGATTTCGGGTGTCGTTTCCGATGTAAAATGTTTCAAGTCACGGCGAAATTCTTCGCGACAAACCGCTCTTATGTTGCCCTGTTGAAGTATGATATCGCTTGACAAAAGCGGAGTTTGCGCAACCATTGTGCCGACTTGGGCAAAGGCGGCAACCAGTGTGTCTGTATCGCCAAACATCCTGAAGCGATCACTCAACCCAAATTCAGGCTCGGACCTTCGATCATGAAATCACGAATCCCTTCCATGTTGATCATTATGTCGGCGATGGTGCTTGCCGTCGGCTGTGCTTCGTTCCAGGCCGACGACGATGATCGGCCGAACCTGACGCGCTCCGATTTCTCCAAACCGGCCAACCGTGCGGACAACGCCAAGCAACCTTCGGCCCGCAATGACAAACCCGATGGCAATTCCGACGACGTCAAGCCGAACCAGGACAACAACACCACCTCCGCCGCACCACTCCACCAGGAAACCCTGACCAGTACGACGACGGATGTGAAACCCAAAACCAATGTGGACCAAGGCCCGCGTATCGACCCCAGCCTGGTGAAGGAATTCGACAACCTGCCCAAGCCCACAATCGTCTCGAACGTCAAGAAAGTGAAACAGGAAGGGCGCACCATTACCGTCAACGCGATGATCGGACAGGTCAACGGCCGGCCGATCTTCGCCAGCGATGTGCTCGACCCGATTGACGCCCAACTCGCCGCCATGGGTTCGACCCAACCGCGACGGGTTTTCATCCAATCGTCTCTCAAAACGATCCAGCAGCGGTTGGTCACTATCGTGTTCGACTCCCTGTTCCTCGGCGAAGCTCAGCGCAAACTGTCTGAACAGGAAGTCTTCCGCGTCAACATCATCATGAAACTTCAACGCGAAGAATTGATCCGCAAATGGGGCGAAGGCTCCGAAGCCAAAGCCCAAAAAACGATCGTCGAAAAGACCGGCAAGACATTGGATGAGACACTGCTTGCCGTGCGACATCGGCTGCTCATCCGCAAATACCAAGACGAAACGATCTACCCGCGCATCTCCGTCAGCCGGCGCGACGTCGAACGCTACTACAACGACAACTACGACGAGTTCAACCCCAAACCCGGCCGCATCCTTCGCCTGATGCGCACCCTCAGCAAGCGCGATGCCGACACACTCGACGCCCGCCTCAAAGCCGGCGAAGCGTTCGCCAAGGTCGCCCGCAGCAGCAAGAATAAATACCAGGCGAGCAAGGGCGGCCTGATGAGCGAGCCCGCCGTCGGAGAAAAGGTGTTCGGCTTCGATGACCTCAACAAAGCCATGCTCACTTTGAAACAAGGCGAACATTCCGACCGCATCACCATCGACAACGCAGGCAACAAGAGCTACTGGTGGCTCTACATCGAGAAGATCGACGAAGGCAAGAAGAAGTCGCTTCGCGATGTCCAACTCCAGATCGAACAGCAACTCAAAGCCGGCCAACAACTGCGCTTGCAGGAGCGCTACCGGCGGAAATTGTTCCAGGAAGGCAGTTTCAATCCCATCGATGACATGTCGCGGGCGTTGATCGAAATCGTGCTCAGCAAATACGCCGCGTAATCTGGGATGTTTGCGCGACTGTTCCAATGCCTTCGCTCGCTCCGTCGGCCATTGACCGACGGTCAGCGCGGCGAGCGCGTCGCCGAACGCTTCCTGAGGCGCCAAAGCTATCGCATCCTCGCCCGCAATCTGCGATCCCAACTCGGCGAGATCGACCTTCTCGCCCAGGCGCCCGACGGCCGGACCATCGTGCTCGTCGAGGTCAAGGCGCGAGCCCTGCCTGTCAATGCCGCCAACTCCTCCGATCAATCCCCGCGCCCCGAAGTGCATGTCAACGCACACAAGCAACGCAAACTTTCCGCGCTGGCGGCCCAAATTGCACGACGGTTCAAACTCCATGATCGCCCCATCCGGTTCGATGTGATCGGCGTCGACCTGCTTGCCGAGGGGGGCGACGTCATCCGTCATCACGTCGCCGCGTTTGAGTCAACAATTTGACTCGCTTCCCCCGAATTTCCCGCCACTCCCACCGCCTCCAAGCAAACTATCAATACTGCGTGAAATCCCAAATCAAAGTTTGCTTTTCATCCGGTTCATTGAACCACGAAGGCGCTGCCGTCGTCGTGCGCACTTCCTGCTTGACCAGCGCCGCGTGGCTGTCCGCAAACGCCACGTTCGCGCCTTCGTTGTGCCGCAACCCCACCGTGCCTTCCACGGCGTGAAAGTGCCCGAACGAACCGTCGTTCGGCGCATCCGGACGAATGTCCAACGCCCGGCCGTCCACATACATCACTGTCTGCCCCGGCGCGCGCATTGATGAATCGGTGAACCACAACGCGTCGCCGTCCACCTTCTTGCCGAATTCCTGGTTCATCTTGATCGTGCGGTTGTCCCGCCGCACGTTGCCCTCTTTCGGAAAACTTGTCCAGACCGGATCCTGTTTGTACGTTTCATAATTGCGATCATCGGCATCGCCTGACTTGTATTCCAGTCGCTGTTTCGACAAATACTTGTCCAGCGCGTTAAACCACATCGCAGTACCGCCGTCCTCGTCCGACAGCGCGCTGTTCTGGCTCGGCTGCGGGAACACCCGGCGGTAATCCTCCTGGTATCCCGCCGTCGCGATCGTCAACTGTCGCATGTTGCTCAAACACTTGACCTGATTCGCCGACGCCTTCGCCGCGCCCAACGCCGGCAACAGTAACGCAATGAGAATCGCGATGACCGAAATGACCACCAGCAACTCGATCAGCGTGAAACCGTCGCGACGTGTTGTGGATCTGTCATCATGCATGGCGAACCTTTTGAAACAGAACTCACTGCATTGTAGTTGGCCCAAGCCGAATTCGACCAGCGCCGGATCACATTTCATGAGAAATGCGCGAAGATCGCCAAACTTCACGCCTCGTCGTCACGCACCTCGGTCACTTCCGTTCGATCCTTGTTGTACACATAGCACTTGCCCGCTTCTTCCTGCCGAGCTTTGTTGTGCGAGCCGTCACAATGCGGCTGATTCTGCGTCAGACCGCACATACAAATCCAAGCCGACTTCTCACCGGGCGGAACTTCCACCGGACCGGTCGCTTCGTGTCGAATCAATCTTGCCATGATTTGCTCCTGGGTTAATCGCTATAGGTTGATAGGTCATTGGTCGTTCGCCACTTCCACCGGTTCCGGCGGATCCGGTGCGATCCTCGTGATGATCTTCGCCCCCACCGCGTCGCCCCACACGTTCACGGTTGTACGGCACATGTCGAGGATGCGGTCCACGCCCAGGATGATGCCCACCGCCGCCAACGGCAGGTGTTGCACATCCGGGCCCAAGGCGTTGTTGACCGCCTGCACGACGATCACCATGGTGACCAGCCCCGCCGAGGGAATCCCCGCCCCGCCCACCGCCGCAAGCGTCGCCGTGATGGCGGTGATCGCCAGTTCCGTGCCTCCCAGTTCGATGCCGTACCACAGGAACAGAAATACCACGGCGACCGCTTCGTAGAGCCCCGTGCCGTCCATGTTGATCGACGCGCCGAGTGGCAACACGAAACCGGCCGAGCGTTTCGACACACCGCCCACCTCCTCGGCCGTGTCCATTGTCACCGGCAACGTCGCGCTGGATGAGTCCGTGCCGAATGCGGTCATCAGGGCCGGCTTCATCTGCGCCATGTACCGCCACGGGTTCGTCTTCCCAAAAATGGAAAGCACCAACGGCAACACCAACAGCGCGTGGATCAACAAACCCAGGAACACCGCCAGCATGTAGAGCGCCATCGGGCCGATCAGTTCACCGACGCCCATCCGCGCCACTGTGAACGCCGCGAGAAACAGCACGCCGATCGGCGCGAGCAAGAGAATCCAGTCGACCAGTTTCATCACCACTTCAAAGACCGATTCAAAGAAACGAACCAGCGCTTTGCCCTTTTCGCCGACGATCGTCAGCGCAATACCCAGCAGAATGCTGAACGTGATGATGGGCAGGATGTCGCCGTTTGCCGCGGACTTGAACGGGTTGCTCGGAATCATTTGCGCGGCGATGTTCTGGAACGCACCCCACAATCCACCGGCACTGTGCGTCTTAATGTTGCTCCGTGTCGATCCAGCACCTTCATACGCTGCCTCGCCCTGCGCGATCACTGCCGGATCGATCCCCGAGCCCGGCTGAATCGTCGTCACAATCGTGATGCCCAGAATCACCGCGATCAACATCGTCGCGAAGTAATACAAAATGGTGAACCCGCCGATCTTACCCAGCGACTCCGGCGTGCCGATCGACACCACCCCCATCACCACGCTCGACGCCACCAGCGGAATCAAGATCATCTTCAACAGGTTGAGGAAGAACGTCGAACCCAGGAACTTGAACGTGTCAACCGCGCTGGCATGACCCGATACGTCTTCTTTCAGGGACGCGTATTCATCCTGCGTGGCCTGCGGCAGCATCGCCAGGCGATCCGCCAACGCGATGTTCTCCGCTGCGTCGCGTACTTGGGCATCCGTCGGCTCAGCATTGCCGCCGGCAATCAGGTCGGCCTTCATCTTCGCCCGCGCCGCCGCCATCGCTTCGGTCTCGATTTCGCGGTAGCGATCGAGTTCGTCGTCATAACCGCGATACACCAACTCCCCCACGAGCGCCCCGACGATCAGGCCGACGAGGATGCCCACCGTGATGAAAGTGTGTTTGTTCATCTTCTTCATGACAGGCATCCTAAATCAGCCAGGGTAACACCGCGAAAACGGGTGCCGGCGTAATACGCCGCGAGGCTCGCGCGCGGTGGGCGCGCACAGATCTGCAACACATCGCGCGCACAAACCTGCATGTCCGGACATGGGGGTCCCCCGTTCTGCCTCGAAATTACAACTAACCAATTGAAAACACTGGGTTTATAGAAAAATAGCGTCATGTCCGCCCATGTCCGCCGGACATCCGACCCCCATTCCCAAGCCAAAAACCCGCTTTTGCCGTGTCCGGAATCATGTCCGGATTTGTCCGCTACGTGTCCGGACATGTCCGGCGGACACGATTGAACGAAACCTGTGCGCACAGATCTCGACACGAAGAAACGCCGCAGCGGAAACCCATTACCAACCCACACCCCAAACCGACCTGAAGACACAGTCACTTTCGGGGCCAGGCTTCCGCCATGGTGTCTTGATACCACGCGCGACGAGGACCGCGCATGCGATAGCCGAGGTTGTCCCATCCGGTGAGACATGACTTGTCAGCTTACCAAAAATATTCCGAACTTTCAACCCGACCCACGCTGCGATGGAAGTCCGCGGCAAAGGATTTGCATGCCATAGAACGTTGGTATGAGCAAGGGCCCGAAGAGAAGCGAGTGAGCAAACGCTGTTGATTATCAACATACATCTTCGATCACGACTTCTTCCCACCTTTCGCGCCTTTTGCGCCTTGGCTTGAGAACCAAAATGTCACCAAAAGACGACGAATTCAATCGCGTCGCAGCTTGTGTTTCTCGATGAACATCAGTGCACTGAAGTTCAGCTCCGGCTTGTTGTCTTTCATCTTCTTCACGTCGTATTGAAGAAACGTGGAGCCGGTGCGGCTGATGCGCCCAAGGACGAATGTGACGCGTGTGTACGCGCCGGTTTTTGGATCACCGAGCGTGGCCTCCCAGGTGTGCGAACGATGGTGGCCGAGCAAGCCGCCTTCTTTGCCGGAGTCACGTTGCGTGGCGTTGCCCATCGTCGTCATCGGTGTCTTGACGCTGCCTTTTTTCAGGTCGAACACCAGCGGCTGAACCTTTTCATTGGCGCCGACGATCGTCAGTTCGATCGTGTCCTCCGTCCACTTCACTTTCAGATCGTTCTCACCGACCTTGACCAATCGCATCAACTGGCCGGCGGACAGCAACTTTTTGTATTCCTCCTCGGTGATACCGAACTTCTCGTGATAGGGCAGTGGTTTCTTGTTGGCGTTGTCCTTGATGTATTGGTTCCACCAGGCGCGGTTGGCGGTCACGGCCCGCTGAAGTTTTTTCGAGATGTCCACCACGTCCGGATGCGCACGGGCCTGCGCGACCGTGGCGGTCACATCCTTGGGCGGCAGCAGCGCGCCAATCGGCGGCGCCTGCGGCTTGGTCGGCTCTTTCGATGCCTGCGAATCTTTCTGATTCGATTGGTCCTGCTTCTCGGTCGCGTCCTGCGCAGAAACAGCACACGTCATCATCGACGCGATCGACAAAACGACAAACAAACGGCTCTGCGACATGGGTTTTCCAGATTTGATGGTGCGAAGGCGCGGGTCAAAACGCCGCATAATCCTCGATTCGCGATTTTAACAAGGTTCAAGCCATACCCATCACGCCGCCACCAGTGATGCCAACACCCGGCGATTGCCTTTGAACGGCCGACGCCCGTGCATGGCCACAAAATTGTCCACCAACGCCACATCGCCCACCTGCCATACAAGGTCCACCGTCAACTGATCGGCGAGTTGGGCGACCGCGTATACCTCGTCCGGGTTGATCGCCGAACCGTCACCGAAGGTGATCGCTTTCGACGGATCGTTTCGCGCATCGCTCCAGCCTTTGAATGCGGCGATCAGTTGATTGAAAAACGTTCTGCGACCGTCGGCGAGCGCGCGTACCGCGGGCAACGCCGGGGTGGTTGCCGCGAGACAGTCCCCGTCGCGCCACTGCCAGGTGTATTGCAGCTCGCGCAGGCGTTGTTCCGCGGCTGCTTTGGTGTCGACGCCGAACGTGCTCTGCCAACTGCGCCCCTGTCCGGAGGCCGCATCGTTCGCCGCCGGCATGACGTTGGTGTAGCGCAAGCCTTTTGTTTCACACGCCGCGGCGAACGCAGGCAGTTCTTTTTCGATCCTCTCAAACAACCGATCCGACCGGCACAACGGCGTCGTCCCGCCTTCGTCCGGCGCCATTTCACAAAAGAAAAACAACTTGCCCGGATAGATCGGCGTCTGCGCCATCTCGTGATGCAGAAAGATCTCAACATCAGCCGGCGCTTCGTTTGCGGTGAATACGCGCTCGGTCAGATTCGTCCGCACGGCATTCGACAGCGAATCCTTGTACGCAAAGTTGGGCAGGTTGAAAGCGGCGACGAAGCGGTCGAAATCGACGGCGGAGTGAAGCGGTAAACCGCAGAACAACACAAAGCCGTCGGCCGAAGCTTGTTTGATCAAACCATCGCGCTGCTGCGTGACCCATGTGTCCAGGTTGCTCGCCGTGACCGCATTCACTTTAATCGAATGGTCACTGGACATGACAAGCCTTCTTCAAACGCGTGTGAGGATGGTACGGCTCACGGCCGTGGGTTTGGCATTGTAACGAACCATCTCCTTTTCAAGCGACCCGCGCATGCAATGAACCTTTCGCTCACCACCATCACTTCAATCCCCAGAACAAACTTTCCTCTTCCGCCTGCCAAGGAGCGTGTCATGCGATGGGTGCTTGCCGTTGTGTTGTTGGGGTTGATCACGATTGGATTCATCGCCTGTTCGGCGGGTGTATATCGCGGGAAGAGCGACATGGCTCTGTCGTCCGCAGCACCGGCGGCGGAGGCGTCGGCGTCACCGGCACCGGGGGATGCCGATTCGGGCGGCGACGGAGCGGCTGGGTTCGACAACAGTGTGCAAAGCGGCACGTTGACGGCCGGCGAGTTCGACGATGTGCGCGACCCGCAGTTTTTTGAATCGTTCGTGCGGCAACTAAGCGAAAGTCAGCGGCACACGGCGTTGTTGACCGCCTTCGCCGACCCGCCGATCACGCTGCATGTGCATGACCTGGCGAAGATGGGCTTGGGCGGCGCGGTGGTGGAGATCGAAAACACGGTAGGACAGAAACCGGTGACGATCACCACGCGCACCGACGGCCGAGCGATTGTCTTTCCCGGTTGGGATCACCTGCCGATGGACCGGCCGATCACCGTTTCCGTGCGCGCGCCGGGCAGTTCGCAAACAATTAAGACCAGCATCAACACGAATGACTTGAACTGGCAAATTGCCGTGCCCGGCGTCGACAGCACCAAGCCGACGCAACTTGATCTCACGTTTGTGATCGACTGCACCGGCAGCATGTCGGACGAGTTGGAATACCTGAAGGTGGAAGTGCGCGGCATCGCGCGAGCGATTGCCAGGCAGTTCCCCGATGTCAAACAACGTTACGCGCTGGTCGTTTACCGCGATCGCACCGATCAGTACGTGACCAAGCGATACGACTTTACAAGTTCACTGCTGACGTTCATCGATCGGCTGGGCGAACAGCGCGCCGACGGCGGTGGTGATTATCCCGAAGCGGTGCACGATGCGCTGGCGGACGCCGGCCGATTGTCGTGGTCCAAAGGCAACGTAGCACGAGTGGTGTTTCACATTGCCGATGCTCCGCCGCACGATGACAAGATCGAGCCCGCCCTCAAAGCGACGAATGTGTTGCGCGAAAAAGGTGTGGCGGTCTACCCCATCGCCGCCAGTGGCGTGCTGCACGTCGCCGAGTTTTCCATGCGGACCGAAGCGATGCTCACCGGCGCGCGGTACGTTTTTCTCACCGACGATTCGGGTGTCGGCAACACGCACGCCGAGCCTCACTTCCCGTACTACGACGTGCAGAAACTGGACAAACTCATCGTGCGCATGGTGGCGATGGAACTGACCGGCCAACCGATCCAGGCCAACCAGGCTGACATTATTCGCCGGGTGAGGCACAAGGACATCAAGCCCGTGGTGGTGGCGGAGTAAACGGGCGGCGGCTGGGATCATGTGGGATCACAAAATGGGTTGTGATCGATTGTGCCAATGGCAAGACTGTCTACCATTGGCAAGACTGTCCGATCTTTGATTGAGCGACCATGGCTTTGGGAGTTGAACGGCCTGAACACTGGTAGACAAGTGGCCAGTGGCACCAACAACCACACGCGATCACCTTAAACCCATCATTAGGCTCATCCACACACGGCGGTTATGATGTGGCCATCGATTCCAATGGAACCATCGGCGGGCTGAGTTCGGGTGTGTTCACACCTTGCCGGTTTTCCATGGCTCCAATACGTTTTCGCAAAGGCAGCTCACATGCGCGCACGTCACTGGATTGTCTTCATCGCTGCGTTCGTCTTGTTCGTTCAACCACCGGCTGCGGTCGATGCTGCCAAGAACAACAAGAGCCCCGGCCAGCGCGGCAGCAAGAACAAAAAGAATAACAACAAAAAGAAGAGCGGCGGTGGAAGCAGTGTCGCGAAGGTGTCGAACAACCTGCGTCAGAAGTTCGGCGGAATCGCCGCGGGCAAACTGCCTGCCGCGCTGATCAGTTACCAGACCGCCAAGTCCAAAGTGAAGGACGCGGAGTTAGCGCTGACCCGCCTGATGCGTGACATTGAAATTGATAAGCAGGAAAACCGCCGCGAGATCGCCAGGCGCGTCCAACTCGCGCGTGAAACTTACGTCAACTCCGAACGCTACTACGGCGAAACGATGGTGCGCATCCGCAACCGCCTCAAGCGCGACAGCCAGTACCGCAACACGAAGTCAGAACTGTCACGGGCGCGTGATCGGTACGACCAACACAAAGCCGAGAACGGTGGGTCCACCGATGCGATCCTCGCGCTGGGTGAAATCGTTGAGCTGGAATCGCAGTTGGAAGAGATGGAATACGACGCGATGGGCACAGACCAGGACGCGTTGCAGGCGAAGTCCAATTATGAAGACGCCAAACGTGACTACAACGCTGCGCGACGGGAACTGCTCGACGCCGACCACGGCTCCGATTTCAACCGCAGCGCGGTGAAGCAGGCGTACCAGGCGGTGGAAGACGCCCGGCGACAGGCCGCCGCCAAAGGCCGCATCGTTCAGCAATACAAATACCTGATCAAAACGGCGACCTTCCAAAGAACTGTCCTTGGCGCCGGCGGATCCAAAACTTCCGGCGGCAAAAACAAAGCCCGCAAAGCAAAGAAAGGCAAGAGGCGGTAACGTCGGAAACATCGCTTCGCCGATTCAAATTCGCGTCACTTGATTCCACTTCCCCGGGGATTCATATTGCACAGCATGAACCACCACGCACCACGTGTTCACTCGTTCGCCCTGCGATTCGTTGCGGCCATTGCACTGATCACCTTCGCGTGCCATTCAATCTCGCTCGGTGAAACGAAAAAACCGAACGTGCTATTCATTTCAATCGATGACCTGAACGACTGGATCGCATCCCTCAAAGGTCACCCCCAGGCGATCACACCCAACCTGGATCGCCTGCTCGCCCGGAGCGTCCGGTTCACCAACGCACACTGCACCGCGCCGGTCTGTTCCGCGTCGCGGCATTCCGTGCTCAGTGGGTTGCGCCCTTCCACGACCGGCTGGTACATCAACGAAAGCAAGCCGGCGGAGCAATATCAACGCATCCTCGGCCCGACCGTGCCCATGCCCACGCACTTCAAACGGCATGGCTACCAAGCCCTGGCTGCGGGCAAAATTTTTCACTCCGGTGTCAGCGACGTGCGCGGGTACGACTACTGGCACGACACCCGCCCCAAATTCAAGTGGCCGAAACGACTCGCCCAACGCGGGCACGGCTACCAGGGAAAAAACGGCGGACACTTTCACCCCTTTCCACCTGACGGCGGCGGCATCTACCAGCACTTCGGCAAAGGTGTGTCCGGTCAATCGCTATGCGCCGCGCCGTTGGGCGAGAACGACATCCCGGCCGAGGGCATGCCCGATGAACAGATCGCAGCGTGGGCGGTCGAACGTCTCAAGCAACGGCACGACCGGCCGTTCTTTCTGGCGGTTGGTTTCCTTCGTCCGCATGTGCCGTATACCGCGCCGAAGTCATACTTTGATCTTTACGACGCCGAGAAGATTCACGTGCCAAGCGTGCCCGCCAACGAGATGCGCGACATTCCCCCGTTCGGCAAAGCGATGGCGTTCGGCATGACTCCCGGCGGCGATCAGAATGCCGTCAACAACATCACGAAGAAGACAGGCTCATCCTACGCGCGGCAACTGACGCATGGTTACCTGGCTTGCGTTTCCTTTGTGGACGCGCAGGTCGGCAAAGTGCTCGACGCGCTCGATGCCGGCGACTACAAAGACAACACGATCATCGTGCTCTGGTCGGACCACGGCCAACACCTCGGTGAAAAACGCCACTGGCGAAAGCAATGTTTGTGGGAAGAAAGCACGCGCGTGCCGCTGGCGATCGCTCTGCCGAACAAGTCCAACGAGCATGTGGGCAAGCCATGCCGTCGCGCGGTCAGTTTGCTGGACCTGTACCCCACGCTGGTCGAACTGTGCGACCTCCCGCCGGTCAACCGACTCGAAGGCCACAGTCTCGTGCCGTTGTTGAACAACCCAACCGCTCCGCGCGAGCAGCCGGCGATCACCACGTGGTACTACAAGAATCATGCGGTGCGCTCGGATCGTTGGCGGTACATCCGCTACCGCGACGGCTCGGAGGAACTGTACGATCACACCAACGATCCGGGCGAACATCACAACCTTGCCGGCAAGGAAAAGTTTGCCGACGTCGTGGCTGCGCATCGCAAGTGGTTGCCCAGGAAAGACGCACTGCCCGCAAAAATGGAAACGTGGACCAACGATCAGTTGGGGCAGTTGGTGGATAAGTTCAAGCGCGAGGGCGTGCCGGGCTGGTTGAAACACTAGGTGTTGTGTTACCCACGATGCATCGCCGCACAAGTGGAACAGGCGTCTCGCCTGTCTTTTCCGTTCATGACGGGCGGGACGCCCATCCCACCATCGTTTTCAGAAATCGACACCGCCCGATCACCGGATGCCTAAAAACCATGCAGCGCCCTGTGTCAAACGAGGCAGCCGCCTGTTTTTTGGTCAGTATCAAGAGTCGATCGCATGCCAATTGACTCGCACTTCATCTCACTCCATTCTGACGACGTCCAATTCCAAGCCTTGTTTTGCGTGCATTTTGCTTGTTAACTGAAAACCGACGGCCAATCCGTCCGCATCACACGCGCAGCCGCCTTTTCAGGCACGGTTCTTGCATCGCGTATAAGCTCCCCCTGCCATGATGGAACGGTTCCGTCATCGGCCTTCAGCACGGATGCTGAGCCCCACCACAGCCGCGACCCGATTTGGGTGCGGTTGTCGTTCGTTTTTTGGAGAGACGTCCCAGTGCCCACAGACACCCCCCCCGCCACCGACACCTTCGCCGTCCCCAGCGCCTCCGGCGGTTCCGCCCGGCAGGCTGCCGTGTCCGCCGTGACCAACTATCGGCCGTCCAGCCCGCCGATGAATTTCATCGACACCACCACGCAGGAACTGTTCAACGCCAACGTGTTCAGCAAGCCGGTGATGAAAGACCGCTTGCCCAAACCGATTTTCAAATCGCTTCTGGAAACAATCGAAAAAGGCGCGAAGCTGGACGACTCGGTGGCGGACATCGTGGCCTCCGCGATGAAAGACTGGGCCATCGAAAAAGGCGCCACGCACTACGCCCACGTCTTCTACCCGCTCACCGGCTCCACCGCTGAAAAGCATGACAGCTTCCTCTCACCCGACGGTGACGGCAGCGCCATCGCCGAGTTCTCCGGCAAACAACTGATCCAAGGTGAACCGGACGGCTCGAGCTTCCCGACCGGCGGTATTCGCCAAACGTTTGAAGCGCGCGGCTACACCATCTGGGACGTCACCAGCCCCGCGTACATCCTCGAAAACCCCAACGGCACGACGCTCTGCATTCCCACCGCGTTCGTTTCGTGGACCGGCGAAGCGCTCGACAAAAAAACACCCGTGCTCCGATCGATGCAAGCGCTGAACCAACAAGCCCAGCGCGTGCTCAAACTGTTCGGCCACACCGACGGCGCACTGGTTTCCTCCACCGCTGGTCCCGAACAGGAGTACTTCCTGCTTGATCGCAACTTCTACTTCGCGCGTCCGGACCTGCTCAACGCCGGCCGCACGCTCTTCGGCGCCAAGCCGCCGAAGGGCCAGGAATTCGACGATCACTACTTCGGCATGATCCCCGAGCGCGTCCTCGCGTTCATGCTGGAATCGGAGCGCGAATTGTTCAAGCTCGGCGTGCCGGTCAAAACGCGCCACAACGAAGTCGCGCCGGGACAGTATGAAATCGCGCCGGTGTTCGAGTTCGCCAACATTGCAACCGACCATCAACAGATGATCATGCACACGCTCAAGCGCGTGGCGGAACCGTTGACGCCGGCGAATGGTTTTTCGTGCATGATGCACGCCATGCCGTACTTTTCC
>JANQKH010000909.1 GCA_028281215.1 Phycisphaeraceae bacterium
ATCGCCCCGCTTTCTTCATGCGCCGATTTGACGGCTCTACCTTCAACGTCCACAATCAATCTAAAGCTCTGACCCCCAAACCCTGCACTCTACCTTCCCGACATGCCCATCACTGACGACCAGATCATCGAAATCAAACCCGAACCGATGCGGCGGTCGGAGTCGACCTTCCTGCCTGAAGTGTTTAAGGGGTTGGGTACCACGCTCAAACATCTGGTCACATCCATCGGCGGCGGCAAACGCCAACGCACGATGCAATACCCCGAAGAACGCCGCGAAGACCTGCCTATCGAAGACGGCGGGATGTTCAAAGACAACTTCCGCGGCGTGCATCGGCTCAACCGCGATGAAGACGGCCGGGTCAAATGCGTCGCCTGCTTCATGTGCCAGACCGCCTGCCCCGCGCATTGCATTCACATCGAAGGCGAAGAATCGCCCTGGGACGACCGCGAAAAGTACCCCAAAAAATTCGACCTCGACGAACTCCGCTGCATCTACTGCGGCATGTGCGAGGAAGCGTGCCCGGTCGACGCGATCGAACTCACGCCGGTCTACGACCTCGTCGGATTAACACGACAGGAAATGATTTTCGATAAAGAGAAACTGCTCGCGGTGTACGACGAAACGGTGAAGGATAAACCGATGTGAGGGTGGGGATTGGGGAACGGGGATCAGGATTGGATTTGCAAAGGAATCACAAGATTCAACCTTAGCCGCGTCGCTTGCGACGCGCTCCATGTCACCTGCAACGCGATTCGTGTCACATGTAGCGCAACACTCGCCGTAAGCGTCGAAGCTATGTAGATCCCGAGCATGTTTGTACGACCTTCACGCGTCATCCTGAGTGAATAGGCTGCGTGAATGCGCGACACGCGCGTTCACGTTCACTTCTCTCGCAGAATCTTCTCCAAGTCATACACCGCAACCACCATATCCCCAGGTGTGTTTGCACCCTTCGGCCGATGCACGACGAGCAGGTTTAGCCGTTTGCCGTCTCGACTGATGTGAAAATAGTCGCTATGCAGCGGCTCGTACGTATTCAGTTGGGCGTGCACACGTTCGTTTTCAATATCCCAAATCAGCAGATACCCCTGTCCCGTGCTTACGCTGATGAAAAGCCAACGTCCGTCCGGCGAAACCTTCATGCCGAACGGCATGTGGTCAATGTGGATCGCATTGCCGTGAGGTGATTCAAACTCGCCGACCAACAACTTCCCCTTTTCATCTTCCGAGAAGACACTCGGCACGTTGCTGACTACGCGAATCGCTTTGCCGGTTGAACCGTCGACGAGCGAGTGCCGGCGAAAATGCGTGTTTTCCTCGATCCAGCGTTCGTTCGTCGCGGGATCCACCT
Source organism: Phycisphaeraceae bacterium (assembly GCA_028281215.1). Classification (GTDB taxonomy): domain Bacteria; phylum Planctomycetota; class Phycisphaerae; order Phycisphaerales; family Phycisphaeraceae; genus JANQKH01. The sequence continues at coordinate 1,355 of JANQKH010000909.1, forward strand.
CGTCGGAATACCCGGGTTCAAACGCCCAAAGCGACCGTCCGTCCGGTGACAGCGCCGCCATGCGCCAACCATCGTCGCGAAACTTCGTGTCCACGATCAACGTGTCCGTTTGCAAGTCGGTCACGCGCAGGCGGACTTCGTGGATCGCCTGTTCTTTGATCACGCGTTCGAGATCGTAGCCGTCCAGATAAAGCAGCAGGTCGTTACATACATAGGTGTGTGCTTCGGCCAGCGATGGATAGATCGATCGGCGCGCGCCTTCCTGCGGTATGAAACCAGCGTTTTCGACCACCACGTTCATTTCACCGGTCGTGGTATCGACACGTTTAAGTTTCTGGCCGCGCAGAATGAACAGCGAGCGACCGTCGGAACTCACGCTGATCAGATTTAGCGATTCTCCCCAGAGATCCGGCCGGTCCAAATCGTCCGGATTCATCACATGCGACCAAACCGTGTGCCGATGTTCACCCGTTCGGCTGTCGAAACATTCAAAACTGGTCCGCTCCGCGTTGAAGTCTTCCTCATGCACAATCAGCACGTCGCCTTGCGACGCCACCACGCAATCGGTCACAAAGATGTCGGGGAAAAACACCATCTCAAACAGCATTTGCTCCGTCTCCAGATCAAAACCACGGATGGCATACGTTGAAGTGACGTAGTCATTTTTCAACCATTCGATGTCCAGATTATTGACCCATCGCGCCAGCGTCGGCGAATGCCAGCGCAAGTGATAGATCGAATCCTGAAGCTCGGCTTTGAACTTCACGACCAGGGCGACCGGCAGTGCCAGGATCAGAAGCCAGATTGCAAAGCGCAGGCATCGGCGTCGGCGCGTCGGCATGACAAACCGGATGCGGGCGGTGAATTTGACGCCGCATTCCGGGCAAGCGTCAGCGGTGCATCCGCGCAGGTGATAGTTGCACTTACGGCAATACGTCTCGCCGGCGATGCGCTTCTTGCGCACGGACCGCCACGCGCGCCAAAGCAGGATCAACAAAGCCAACCCTGCGAGCCCGGCCGTGATCTCGACAATGCATTCGTGAATCAGCCAGCGCAGATCGAGCGTGGCAACGTCGTCGTCAAGAATGTAAACCGTCTTCCCGTCACCTGATAAGGCTTTCACATAACCGAGTTCACCGATGGGAATCAATCGATCCGCTTCCAACACCGGCATGCCCTCAACCGGCACGCCGACTCGGATCGCATCATCGTCGGACGCAGCGTACAACCGGTGCGGGCAAAGCGTGCCAAGGACGATCAACAAGCAAAGTTTCAACCCGGTTGGCATGATGACATGATAGGAAGTGAATCGTGCCGGAGTCAGGGGCCGGGGATCAGGGATCAAAGTTGACGATTGAGTGTTGTACAGGAATCGCCCGATCTCTACTTAGCCATACTGTGGTGTGATTGAGCCGCGCAAGGTATGTCACGCCCCCAATTCCTTGCTGCGAACTTCCGCAGCCTTCATAGCATCGGCGACAATGCGCGGCAGATTGTTGGCCTGCATGGTTTTGATGGCGGCGTCAGTCGTGCCTTTGAGGCTGGTCACTTTACGGCGAAGTTCCACAGGAGCGTCACCGGACTCGGCCATCAGGTGAGCGGCCCCGAGAATGCACTGCACCACGAGTGTGCGGGCGTCGGTGGGATGAATCCCAAGTTGAACCGCGGCGTCTTCCATCGCTTCGGCGAGCAGGAAGACGTAGGCCGGCCCGGAACCGGACGTCGCGGTGAGCGCGTCGAGCAGGGATTCGTCGATGCGAATTGCTTTTCCGCCTGCACTGAACAGGCGCATCGTCAAGTCATCGTCACCCGGCTGCGCCGTCGCGCCGGCCGCAACACCTGCCATGCCTTGACCAACAAGCACCGGCGTGTTGGGCATCACACGTACGATGCGCATCGGTTGCCCGCCCTCGTTGGCGATCATTTCGTTGACCTTCTCCGTGCGAAGCCCCGCCATGATGGAAATCAATATCTGTTCGCCCGTCGCGTGCTTGGCGATGTCGGCCACAACCGCCGGGAAAATCTGCGGCTTTACGGCGAGCATCACTTGCTTCGCCTGCGTCAACACCGCTCCGTTACGGTCGGCGGTGGCGACGTTCATCACGGTAAACAACGCGCGGCGCTCAGTTGACGGATCGCTGACGATCATTTGCTCAGCCGACAGCACCCCGCCGTCGATCGCCGCCTTGCATATCGCCTCGGCCATATTGCCTGCGCCGATAAAACCCAGTTGGTACTGATCCTGACTCATGCTTGCTCCGTGATTCATTTGGTGATTTGGCGATTTCGTGATGTGGCGATCGGGTTCGCACTCTCACTTCAATTGCTAAATCACCAGATCACCCAATCACCCTCATGCTTCGGTAACCCCTTCGGTCAACCATTGATCCCTGGCCGACTTGGCCTTGTCCAACCAGGCAAATACTTTTTCGACGTCGCCGTCGGCGATCACTTGTCGCAATTCGGCCAGTTTATTGTCAAGCAGGTCAATCGCTTCGAGCACTGCCTGGCGATTGGTGGTGAATATATCCGTCCACACCTGAGGGTCGCCGCTGGCAATGCGGGTCGTGTCACGAAACCCGGTCGCCGCCACGCTCAGCGCTTTGCGCTCGTCGGCGAGATCGACCATCAATGACGCGAGCGCGTGCGGCAAATGACTGATCAACGCGACGAGACGGTCGTGTTCTTCGGGGGTTTTCTCCGCGGTTCGCATGCCCAGCGTGCGCCAGAAGTCTGTCACAATCTCTTTGGCGTAAATGTCTCCATTTGTTCCGGAAGGCGTCAGAATGCAGAGACCTCCTTGGAAAAGATCGGCCCGGGCGTGAACCGGTCCCTGCGCTTCGCTGCCCGCCATCGGATGGGCGCCGATGAACAAATGCGGAAACTCAAGGTTGTCCGCGGCGGCCTTACAAATATCTGTCTTGGTCGAGCCCACATCCGTAATGAACGTCACCCCGGTCGGTTGGCATGAGGCCAATTCAATAAAGTAATCCGCGAAACTTCCCAGCGGCGTCGCGAGAATCACAAGATGAATCTGATCACGGGGCAACTGTTCGGCTTCGTGAATACTCAAAACACCCTGATCGATCGCGCCCAACTTCTGCGCGATGTCGAGTGTTTCCTGCCGCCGTCCCACTCCCACGATACGGCCGGCGTAGTTCCGCTGTCGCAGACACAAACCGATGCTCGCGCCGAGCAGGCCCGTGCCGATGATCGTCACTTGATCGACCTGCGCCGCAAAAACGCCGCTTTCGGATTGGCTGTCCATCGTTGACATCACCGATTACAATAGCACCTTTAGAATCTCGCGGCAGCGACGATCGCTTTATGATCGACTGACCCGCCGACCGCACATTCACCGTGCAACATCACGGCTGGACAAGTCAGCCGTGGCACACGCTAAAAGTCTTGAGCGGACACCAAACCATGGCTGAAGAAAACGGTAATCTCTACAGCGGCACGTTCGAACTCGAATTCGAACGCTCCCTGCAACAACTCGAACGCCAGATCGCCGAGCTTGAACTGGATATGAAACAGTCCGGTGTCGATCTGTCTTCCGAGATCCAACAACTTCGCGACAATCACTCGACGATGCTCAAGAAAACATACGAAAACCTCAGCCCGTGGCATACCGTCATGGTCGCGCGACATCCCGGTCGTCCGCAGACGCGCGATTATTTGCAACTGGTCGTCAAGGATTTCTGTGAACTGCACGGCGACCGACACTACGGGGATGACAAAGCAATTATCACCGGCTTCGGCCGGTTCGGCTCGACCAAATGTCTGATCGTCGGACATCACAAAGGCCGCGAAGTCAAAGACCGCATGGCTTGCAACTTCGGCTGCGCGCATCCGGAGGGATATCGCAAAGCACTGATGAAGATGAAGCTTGCGGAAAAATACAAGCTGCCGATCGTCACGTTCATCGACACGCCGGGCGCATATCCGGGCATCGGCGCGGAAGAGCGCGGACAGGCGGAAGCGATTGCAGTGAACCTGCGCGAGATGAGTCGCCTGCGCACGCCGATCGTTTCCGTCGTCATCGGCGAAGGCGGCTCCGGCGGCGCGCTGGGGAT
>JANQKH010000265.1 GCA_028281215.1 Phycisphaeraceae bacterium
ATTCAACGAAGGCAGCAACGCTGCGTGCTCCGACTGCCAGTGCACCATGGCCTGCCGCAATGTTTTTAATTGTACGGCTGCACTGGTGTCGCGTGCGGCATCGGCGCTGGACTGAAACTTCGGGACGACCAACGCCGCGAGGATGCCGAGAATCGATATCACAATCAGCAGTTCGACAAGCGTGAATGCATGGTCACTTTGAGTACGCATAACTCTATCTTCGTAGCAAGTACAGGGCGAGTTAACGTCAATGCGACAAGCCGATGCAGTTCCGTTTCCCCTGAATAATGTGTTTACATCGCAATCCGCGTAGACCCACCAAACCCACCCATCCCAAAGTTGGAGAATGAGCAACCGGCGTGTTTTCCCCGTCGGCCATCGTCCACATTGGAGCGTGTTCGATTCAATCGTAACGGTAGGCTTTGCAACTCCCCCGGTCTTCGAGGGAGGGGAGTCAGGAACTTGCACTACGATTGCGTTGAAGCCACTCTAATGGCGTGGCAAACATCCATAGAGTTGGTGTCTATTAGCTGGTTCATGCCCGGTGACCTGCCGACGGAACAACAGCCGCCGGTTGACGGCTGTTGTTCTGGATCAACTTGATTTGATACTTGCAGTAGACACGGCGCGTTATTGGACGGATGCCTAACCACTTGGGGCACGACACCACAAACCGCAAACACGCGTCGCCTACGGATTCGCTCGCCAATAGTCGTTGCGATGGGCGGCGATGGCGGGGTTGATTTCATCCGGAATGGTTAGTTCGGTTGAGCCGTCCATCCAGATGACATTCGCTTTTTGATGATGCCGCGCGAAGAAGTAGTCACCGTTCTCGCGCGTCCAGTCGTTCCATGTGTCCCAACCTTCCGGTGCCCCGCTGCCGCGGGCGGCGGTGCGGACGTAGTCCATCATGAAGATCACGTTGCGGCCGCCGTGCTCGAGCTCGGTAACGGCCGTGTTCATGCCGTAACCGGACGGTGCGGTGAAGACAGCGGCGCCTTCGCCGGGATTCTCCGCCAGGAGGTTGTGCGTTTCAGTGCTTGTACCTGGCGGGGTCTGTCCACCGTTGTTCATGTCCCTCCAAATCGTTTTGTTGCCCTGCATCAGGTCGAAGGTGTAGCCGGCGCCGTCGTAGAGGAACTTGATATGCACGCCTTCCTCGGCTTCCTTGATTTCCAGCACGACGTCTTCGTAGTCCCGGTCGCCGCCGTTGGGGCGCAGGTCTTCAAAGCAGAGGATGTACGGGTTGCCTTCGCTGGGCAACTGATCACGGTAACCTTGAATACGCGGGATGTGCCCGGGGTGGTTGCTCCACAAGTCGGCGATCTCCGCGTCGCTGGTGGTCACATCCACGCGTCGGCAGAGCGGGCCTTCCACGAGCGTCATGTCGTAAAGGTAGTTGCCGCCGGAGTAGACCTTCAGGTAGAGCGTTTCCGTTCCGGCGGTGGTGTAGTCGTCGGTGGGGTTGTAGTGATTGGTATTGCCGGAGCCCGCGGGCAGGCCTTGTTCCGGACAGATGAACAGGCTGCTGTCATGGGTATACGGCGCCAAGTCACGAGGCCAGGCGTACGGATCGGTGAATTGCACCGAGCCTGCGCTGGAGTCCACTTTGCGCGACGCAAACGCCACATGCATCTGGTGCAGGTTGGTCTGGCAGATGGTCGTATAGACATTCCGCTTCGACTTTTTGAAAGCCGGCAACAGGATGGAAATGATGATCGCGATGATGGCAATCACCGCCAGCACCTCAGGGATCGTGAACGCTTTTCGATTCGCTCGTCGATTCATGGTTTCCACTCTTTGAAAACAGGAGCACAATGGGGACTTCCCACAATTGAATCAGTTTATTAAAGCACGAAATCCGCCGCAATGGACAAATATCCTCGTTTACCCTGATAAACAGCCGGCGGATACCCGGTGATTTTTCTCGATTCGGGCGGAAAAACCACCGGATCAGCCTTTTTCTCGCTTGTTTCGGTGATCGAGGTACTTGTCGAAATCGTCATGGACATCCTTGAAACCATGATGGTTTTCGTAGAGCCAGCGGACGAAATTGCGGCGTTTGATCGGGTCGCCGTCCACGCTGTAATCGCCGAACCGCTGCACGCCCATCACATGCCGGACCGCGCTGGCGGCCGCGGCGCGGACCGTTGCGTCCGGGTCGTCCATCGCAAGAATCAACTGCGGCATCGAATCCCAATCCCGCTTGCCGCCCAGGTTGGCGGCACACGTGGCGCGGATGGCCGGTGCCTGGTTCTGATCCGCCAGCAGGTTCCGCAGATAACCCGGATCGTGGTCCACCAGTGAACTGACGGCCGCCTCGCGCACCACCGGACGCGTGTCTTCAAACGCCGTGATCAATACCGCCTTGTCCGCATGAGACATTCGACCCAACGCCAACAAGGTGCGTTGCGCCACGGTTGTGTCCTGATCACGAATGTATTTCTGAAGAATCTCGGCTGCTTCTGGTGTGTTCCACGCCTGGATTTTTACGATCGCTTCCAGCCGCTCCTCCCGGCTGCCGGACTCCAACATCGATTCCCAGTCTTCTTCTTTGGGAATCAGCGTCCAGATCAATATCAAAAACGCCACTCCCAACACACTGTAGATCAGAATCTGGCGGGCGCGTTCACTCATCGTGGAATCTCATCGTACCGGCTGATTCGATGCCGAATCCATCTAAGCCTGGCGTGCGGGACAAACAAAACTTTTCTCAAATCGGACGCGTCAGAGGAGGCTAAAGCGTACCCAATCCACGGGCTATGAACAACCGGGGTTTACTTGATCGGTGAATAGTCGGTGGGCGACAGGAACTGGCTGACCACCTTGGTCACAATTGGCCCGTCGGCGCGGGAGGCCTTGAACGCCTTCTTCCGGGCTGGGTCGTTGCGAAAACCGTTCCAGGCCTTGTCGCGCGCCTCGCGGCTGGGGTAGGCGAGCACGTAGATCAGCGTGTTCTTGGCCTGGTCGCCGTCGGTTGGTGTCCAGTAGCCGACCAGTTCCATGCCGTGCTTGACAAAGAGTTTGTTGGTGTGATCGCGGAACCGTTTGTGCAGGTCATCAAGTTTGCCATCGGCGGTGGTGTAGGTCCGAAGTTCAAAGAACCGGTTCTTTTGATGGTGCTTGGCATTGGCGGACGTGCCGAGCAGGAACCCGGTCCCACCCACGAGGGCAAAAAGTATGATCAGGGCGATGCATCGTCGCTTGGCTTGCATGGGTCTTCCTTCTTGCTGGGGGTGTGCTTCAAACGGTTGAGTGGGTCATTATCGCCGTTGGGCAGTTGAGATCAAAGTATGATGCTCAATCGCGGCCCGGCCGGTCAAACCGACGTCCAGCAACAACTGGAGATATGCATTCATGAACAACCGATGCGTGTTCGCACTTGCCATCTTCATCGCAATCAGCGGCACACTGGTGCCGGGGCTTTCCATCGCCGATCCCGCGCTTGCCGACGCACCGCCCTGGAAACGCCACACCATCGATGACTCGTCCCGCGGCGCGGACGGCGTCCGACTCGCCGACGCCAACGGCGACGGCCTGCTCGATATCGCCACCGCATGGGAAGAAGGCGGCATCGTTCGCGTCTACCTCAACCCCGGCCCGAAGAAAGCGAAACAGAAGTGGCCGGCGGTGACCGTGGGTGAAGTGAAGTCCGGCGAAGACGCCGTGCTTGTCGACCTCGATGGTGACGGCGCGATGGATGTCGTCAGCAGTTGTGAAGGCAGAACCAAAACGATGTACGTGCACTGGGCGCCGAAAGATAAAACGAAATACCTCGACCCGACCGCATGGAAAACTGAAGCGATCCCCGCGACGCAAGGCAAACAAATGTGGATGTTCTGTTTGCCGATGGACATTGATGGCAAACACGGCATCGACCTTGTCGTCGGCTCGAAAGGCGGCGGCGCCACTGTTGGTTGGCTTGAGTCGCCGAAGAACCCGCGCGATCTAAAAGCCTGGAAGTTTCACAAGCTGCGCGATGCCGGTTGGATCATGTCTTTGGTGGCACATGACATGAATGAGGATGGCAATATGGATGTGGTGTTGTCCGATCGCAAAGGGAAAAAGCGCGGTGTTTACTGGCTGACACATCCTGGTCGCGAAGCAGTAGGTAAGGGCATGCCATGGAAAGTGGAATATGTGGGCGGCAACGACAAGGAGGTGATGTTCATGTCAGTCTTCCCACGTGAAAGGAGGCACCCACTTATCCATGTGGCAACATTAGAGCAGAAAGCGCTTGTCTTTGTTTACACGTTACCCCCAGATGCGGGAAAGCCTGACGGTGACAACGAGTCGTTGGGGTTTTGGTTCCCTGTGAAGTTGACTTTCAACCTGCCAAAGTCGCTGCAACGAATGAAAGCTGTCAGACGCGGTGACATCGATTTGGACGGACGCAAGAATGACGTGGTATTCACGTTTGAAGGCGCGAACAATGGAATCCCCGGCGTCTACTGGATGTCAATAGGCAAAAAAGAGAACGATAACGTGGTTTGGGACGTCGCCGGCCCCAAAGGCGTCAAGTTCGACCGCATCGAACTGATTGACCTGGACGGCGACGGCGACCTCGATGTCCTCACTTGCGAAGAACGCGACCAACTCGGCGTCATCTGGTACGAAAACCCGACAAAGTGACCCGTGTTTAGCGGGCGATCGCAGATCACCACTGCGCGCGTCCGCGATGCTTTCAGCGCGTTTCATGGTCTGGTTCGAACACCGAGTTTGCGCAGAGGGAAGATAAGGACACTGAGACGATGGTTTGATTGGTATGACGATCCTGCGTCATCGCTGTTTCTCAATCCCATGTTCTTCTGTCGCCCCATTTACTCCTCGCTCTCTCCTCCTTCGCCCGCTCCAGGCGTCCTCGGTGTTCGAACCGAATGCAAGCTACTATCCCGGCAATCGAACAGAAAAAACACATCCGGAGCATGCTTTGAATTCTCACCGTCTCATGCTGATCACCGGCGCGACCGGCAAAGTTGGCCGACACTTCATCCATCGCTTGTTGAATGATGAACAGTTCAGTCACACGCGGATTCGTGCGTTGTGTCACAATCGTGTGCTCGAAGAAACCGATCGTGTTGAAGTGATCAAAGGTTCGATCTCAGACCGCGGTCTTGTGGGACGCGCGATGCAAGGTGTCACGCACGTGTTGCATCTCGCCACATGTAAAGAAACACCCGAAGATATCATGGACGTTGCCATCAAGGGGATGTTCTGGTTGCTTGAAGCAGCGCGCGAGTGTGACACCTTTGAACAGTTCATCCTCATCGGCGGCGACGCCGGCATGGGCCACTTCTTCTACCCGCATCCCAGTCCTGTCACCGAAACGCAAAAACACTCGGCCTACCCCGGTTGCTACGCGCTCTCCAAAGTGATGGAAGAGGTCATGCTTGAGCAGTACTACATCCAGTACGACCTCAACGGCTGCTGCCTCATGGCGCCGTGGATCATGGAGAAGGACGACTTCAAATACACCCTCAGCTTCGGCGAAGACGTGTTCGGCGGACCACGCTGGCGCGATCTGGTTGGCGCGGAACAAGCCGACCGATACGTCCAAGATGGAACCATTCCTGTCTTGTGCGACAACGAAGGCGAGCCTATCACGCGCGGCTTCGTCCATGTCGACGACCTGTCAACCGCCATCCTTGCGGCAATCGATCATCCCCGCGCCCGGCAACAGAAGTTCAACATCTGCACGGATGAACCGATCGATTACCGCAAGGTCGCAGAACACTTGATGGCGACGCGCGGCTTGCCCAGCATCGACATCCGCACATCCTTCGTCTCAACCTGGCTCGACAACGCCAAAGCGAAGTTCAAACTCACCTGGCGACCGGCGTATGATTACAAGCGCATCATCGATGAAGCGTGGGATTACCAGCGAGCAGATGATGATCCGCGCAAGGTTTGGTATCCGGGGTAGACGATTTCGGATGGCGGATTTTGGATTTTAGATTTGAAACAAAGCAGGAATGACGGCGTTGATGCATAAAGCCCCTCCGCGGGAATGACGGAAAATGATGCAGGTTGCTCCAGCCGCCATCGTGACGATGATCACAAACGCAGGCAAAATGAAAAACATCGATCGTGCGTGTGGGTGTCATACAGGAGCAGCGCTCATCAATGCGCCTTCCCGTCATTGTTCCACATGCGAATGTCGTCCGGCGAGAGGAGATTGGTCAAGGTGAAACTGTCGACGTGACCGTCACAGAATGCGATGTTCGCTTTGCTGCCGGGGTGGCGGTTGGCGGGCAGTTCGGGCGCCTGGTTGGTGTCGATGAACGCGTCCCACACGCCGTCGACTTGGGCGTCGCCGATCGCGATCATGCGGGAGGGAAATTGCACTTGCACTTTGGGCAGCTCGCCCCAGTCGGCATGTTCACTAAGACCACCGAGACCATACTGTGGCACGGAGAAGTCAGCCGAACCCCAGTTGTTGTAGCCGTAGCTGAACGGCGTGTTCCACTCAAGGCGCACTTCGTCGGCGTTGTAGCCGTACTCCTCCGGCAAGCCGCTGCCGTAAGCGACATTCCATTCGGATTCGTCCGGTCCGTCGGGGCAGCGGAACCATTCGGTGTTCGTCCCGTGTGTGAACTGCCGCACGCGCGACGGCCAAATGATCCAATACTTTGGCGCGTTGTGCGTCCACGTGTGCGCCCCGGGAAAGTGATTGCTCTCGATGGTGTAGCCGACGAGTCCCATCGCCTGTTGATGCAGATTGGACATACAGACCGCGTTGCGGGCGTGTTTCCTTGCGTTGTTAAACCCCGGCAACAACATCGAAAGAATAATCACGATCAGGGCAATGACCGCCAACAGTTCAGGAACTGTGAAAGCCTGATGGCGGGATTGGCGTGGAACATGTAGCATCGTCGGCGTTTTTATTCCTTCGGCCGAATGGCCGACCCGGCCGAAACCGAAAACAAGGTAGGCGCGATTCACTGAAGAAGAAAGCCCCCTCCTTGGTTCGCGGAGGTTAAGGTTGAGACAGCAAAAGACTACCCCGCCGCGCGACATCGACGTGGTGACCGCCGTCGAGTTGCGCTGGCGGAATGGCGGATCGACCCAATTGGAAGCGCCGAAGATCGGCCGCAACCACACCATCAAGCGACCGTCGCCGACTGCGATTGAATCCGTGCACTGGTGTAGTTGGCCCTTGGGCGAAAATCAATCACGCCGCGGCATATGCCGCGGCGTGACGGATGGATCGGGTGTGATGCTTTCTTTGTTGGTTTGCCGGCACTGTTGCATTGCCGCCCGCGCGTATCTGCAGGCTTCACGGCTCGCTGCCGGCGCGAGGCCGTCAATCCGTCTGGTCCGCTTCGCCGTCGGATGCGCTGTCCTGCAATTCGTCATCGGCGGCATCAGCAGCGCCCGCAACGCCTTTCTTCTCGAGCACTTTCTGTTTGACCTCGTCAAAGAGATCGGGGTTTTCTTTGAGGAAGATTTTCACGTTCTCGCGGCCTTGGCCCAAGCGGACGTCGCCGTAGCTGAACCACGCGCCGGACTTGTCGATCACTTCCTCGTCCACAGCCAGGTCGAGCAGGTCGCCGGCTTGGCTGATGCCTTCGTTGAACATGATGTCGAATTCCGCTTGTCGGAACGGCGGGGCGACTTTGTTTTTCACGACCTTCACACGGACGCGGTTGCCCACGGCGATGTCGCCGTCCTTGATCGTGGCGGCGCGGCGGATGTCGAGGCGGACGGAGGAGTAGAACTTCAGCGCTCGGCCGCCGGGGGTGGTTTCCGGGTTGCCGAACATCACGCCGATCTTTTCGCGGATCTGATTGATGAAGATGACGGTGCACTTGCTTTTGTTGATCGCGCCGGTGAGTTTGCGCATGGCTTGACTCATGAGGCGGGCTTGGAGACCGACGTGGGCGTCGCCCATTTCGCCTTCGATTTCGGCGCGGGGGATCAAGGCGGCGACGGAGTCGACCACAATGATGTCGACGGCGTTGGAGCGTACGAGCAGTTCGCAGATTTCCATCACCTGCTCGCCGGTATCGGGCTGGGAAACCAGCAGGTCGTCGATGTTGACACCAAGCCGGCGGGCCCAGGAGGGGTCGAGCGCGTGTTCGGCGTCGATGAAGGCGGCGACGCCGCCTTCTTTTTGCGCAGCGGCAACGGCGTGGAGCGTGAGCGTGGTTTTGCCGGAAGATTCAGGCCCGAAGATTTCCACGATGCGGCCGCGCGGAATCCCGCGTCCGCCCAGCGCCAGGTCGAGGCTGATCGCGCCGGTGGCGATGCCGGGCGGAATATTGGACGGATCGTCGTCCAGCCGCATGATCGACCCTTTGCCGAAGGCACGTTCGATCTGCCCGACAGCGCGTTCAAGGGCCGCGGATCGGCCGTCGTTCTCTTTGGATTTGTTCTCCGTCGCCGCGTTGCCCGCTTTGGTTCGCTTGGCCATGCGTGTGCCCTTGGTCGCCGCCGGTGTGGGGGCTTTGGTTGAGGTTGGTGTCGAAGATGATTCGTTCGTGGCTTTGCCGTTGCGTTTTGCTGCTGCTGCGACCACCATAATTGGCCTCCTGTAAGTCGTCAAAGAATTGGTGTTGCGGTTGCGCCGTCGGCCGATCCGACGTCTCATCCTTGCGCCCCGGCGAGCGCCAATTCACCCATGCCCACCCGCTCGTAACCCGTACAAATCATGTTTGGTGCACGTCAGGATACCTATACTGTTCGGGTTATGCAAGGACCAAACTTGAATTTGCCCAAAATTTTTTCGGATTTTATTCGGATAGGTGTCCGATACGGCAGGCATGCGACTGTAAATCATTGTTAAACAGGGAGATACGTGATTAATACGGTAGCGCATTTGGGTTTTTAGCGGGAACCTGATCGTCACGCGGACGACACCGCCGCCTTCGATCGTCATGACGCCGATACCGCAAATCACTTTTATAAAACAGTTTAGGTGATCTTGCCCGAGAAGCGGATGGAGAGGAAGCTGAATGAAGGCACGATTTCATCGCCAGGCACTTCGACATGGTGATTGCGCCTTGTGTTGTTCGTTTGTCGCGGCACCTCCTTTCCTGCTATTCTATGTAGCAATAGTGAGCGGCGAGAAGGAGTCACGTCGCTGCGAACCTGACCGGAGATTTCCTGCTACCTCATCGAAGGAGAGTCGTCATGACTTTTGTCCGTTTTGCCGTTGCAGTGTTGTTCTTTGTGTTGTCCGCAGATCATGCCCACGCTCTGGTGACCAGCACCAACATCTGGATCAACGAATTTCACTACGACGACAACGTGCCCAACGATGCGGGCGAGTTCATCGAAGTGGTCGCACCAGCCAGCTTCACGGACCTTTCGAACATCGCGATCGATTTCTACAACGGCAACGGCGGCGCGGTTTACGACACGCACACGCTCGACACCTTCACGCCTGGTGATACGACCAGCGGCTTCACCGTCTACACCCTGCCCGACAGTGCATTCGTTCAAATTCAAAACGGCGGGCCTGACGGCTTGGCGCTTTCCGTCAACGGCAACACCGTTCAGTTTCTTTCCTACGAAGGCTCGTTCACCGCGACCAACGGTCCGGCCAACGGCATCCTCTCCACCGACGTGGGCGTCAGCGAAAGCAACTCAACATCCTCTACCGCATCGATCGGCCTGCAAGGCAACGGCGGTAACCTGGCAGATTTCGGCAACAATTGGGTCGCAGCAGCCACCAACTCCGCAGGGTCCGCCAACGACCTGCAAAGCTTCGCCACCGTTACGGCAGGCAAACTGTTCAACGAAGAATTCGATGACACTTCGCAGTTCAGCAGCGGGGCCGCATTTTTCCACAGCGATGA
>JANQKH010000915.1 GCA_028281215.1 Phycisphaeraceae bacterium
TTGTTGGCGGTGTCGGTGTTGAACGGCTCGTTGAAGAGCGCAGCTTGAGCGGACGCTGTGCAGACCACCAGCGCGACCGCCACGATCCAAGAATTGAACTTAAACATTTCCATCTCCGGGTGAGGGGGTAATAAGAGCTATCAATTGCGTTATTTATACCACAGATTGATGGCGATCCAAGCAGTTTTGCGTGACATTTTACAGAAAAGTGCGATTTTCAGCCTGAAATCGAGGGTCAGACCACCGGCAAAGTCAACTTACGGGTCAATTCCTCGGTCGGCGTCGCGATCAGGTCGTACCCGTCCGCCGCGGTGACTTTGCATCGCACCAGTTCGCCCGGCACCCGCGGGCCGCGCGACTGCACGTAAGTCACGCTGTCCACTTGGGGCGCCTGGTGATACGCCCGGCCGACATAGAGTTGGCCGCCATCGCTGACGCCCGTCGTTGCTTCGCCCCGCACGTTCGCTGCTTCGTCGATCAACACGTCCAACTCGACGCCCGCTTCTGCCTGCGCTTCGTTCTGCTCGAAGGCAACGGTCTGTTGCGTGAGCATCAGTTCCTCCACGCGCGCGGCGATGACATCGTTCGGGATGGCGTCCCCGTTGGCGTGCAGCGTGCCGGCGGGTGTCCCCGGCTCGGGCGAATAAGGAAACACGCCCATTGCATCGAAACCAAACGCGTCGACAAAGTCAACGAGTTCGGCATGTTGTTCATCCGTCTCACCAGGGAAACCGCTGATGAAGGTAGTGCGGATGGCGATACCGGGGATGCGGTCGCGCAGTTTATCGAGCAATGTTTCGATCAGTTCGCGCGAGGTGTGGCGGCGCATGCGATTGAGCACGTCATCATTGATATGCTGGAGCGGCATGTCGATGTATTTGACGACATTACTGAGCCGGGCGATGGCGTCGATCATCTGATCCGTAAAGCATGACGGATACGCATACATAAGTCGCAGCCACGCCCCGCCGCGCTGGTTCGCTTCGTTGTCGAGTGCTTCGAGCATCCCGACGAGACCGGCGCCGTAGCTGATGTCTTCGCCAAAGCTGGTGGTGTCCTGCCCGATGAGATTGAGCTCGAACGCGCCGTCGTTGAACAGTTCGCGCGCTTCGGCGGTGATGCGGTCAACCGGTTTGCTGCGCATTTTGCCGCGGATCGAGGGGATCGTGCAGAACGTGCAATTCTGGTTGCAGCCTTCGCTGATGCGCAGATACGCGTAATGTCGAGGCGTGAGACGTAGGCGGGCGGCGTCGGATTCAAAGTAACCCTTGCCGGCTTCGTCGTCCGATTCAATCCGGCGCGCCTGTTTGGCGATGGTTGCGTTCGCCGCGATGCTTGAATAAACCGGCAGGTCGGTTGCGACGTCGGTGGTCCGCTCGTCTGCCGATTCAGGGACGGCCGACCCGCGCACCGCCTGCACGATCCGATCACGGTCGAATACACCGATCAGCGCGTCGATGTCCGGGCACCAGTCGAGCATTTTCGCGCGGTGCCGTTGCACAAGGCAGCCGGCGACGATCACACGCTTGCACGTGCCTTGTTGTTTCCGCTCGACAGCCTTGTTGATCTCTTCGATTGACTCGTCCTTCGACGCTTCAAGGAACCCACAGGTGTTCACGACAATCGCATCAGCGTTCGCTTCATCGCCGGTCAGCGTCAGTCCGTCCTCGACCAGCAGACCCAGCATTTTTTCGCTGTCGACCAGATTTTTCGGACAGCCCAGACTGACAAACGCGACGGTGTTGACGGTGTCAGTAGCATCAGGCGAATTGGCAAGGGCAGAATCAGTCATCGGGGTAGAAGCAGTGGCTAAGACGGCATGGCTTCTGTTTTGCGGGGATCAAAGATCGCTGTTCCGTGCGAACCATTTAACAGAGCAACCATCCTACGCCGGATAACCCTTCACGTCATCTGTCGGTGACATGACAAGGTACGGTACCATGCGTATTGGAGATCACCCATGCACCGGCTCATTTGCTTTGTTCTCGTCGTTCAGATTCACGCTGTCGCATTCGCGGAAGATTGGAAGGTTGTTACCGCACCGGTCAAGCCGACAAGCATCTCGGAATCCAAGGGCGGTGTTGCATGGTATCGTTGTTATGCGAAGGTGCCGAACCTATGGATTCCGCCCGGTAGGCCGCTGTGGAGTGAATCGGTCACGCTGACCGTCGGTCCCGTCGCTGACGCGTATGAAGTGTTCATCAACGGCCGTAAGATTGAATCGCTCGGCACGTTCGCGCCCGACGCCAAACCGCATGACAAAAAGGTCAATCGCATTAAGGTGCCGCCGGGCAGTCTGCTCAAAAGCAAATACAACGCGATAGCAATCCGGGTGTACCACGCCAAAGGCAGCGCGGCGATGCGCGGTGACAATCCACCCGTGCTCGCAGGCTATTTTCTCGAAACAAAACTGACGCAGTGGCAGTTCCGGGCTGGTGATGATGCGAAATTCGCCGGGCAAGCGTTGAACGCCAAACCGAAAGCCGCGGCGTTCGATCAATTCACGGAGGCAAACACCGCCCTGCGCCGGCCCGACATTCTGCGCGGCGGGCCGAAACTGTCACCGGCCGAATCGTTCAAGACCATGAAGGTCGCCGACGACCTGATTCTCGAACAAGTCCTCACCGAGCCATTGATCGCCCAACCGCTCGACATGAAGTTCGACGAGCGCGGCCGACTCTGGGTCGTGCAGTACCGGCAGTATCCCTACCCCGAAGGTCTGAACATGGTCAGCCGGGATAAGTATTACCGCGCGGTGTATGACAAGGTTCCCGCCGCGCCGCCCAACCACACGCGCGGCGCCGATCGCATCACCATTCACGAAGATACCGACGGCGACGGTAAATACGACAAGCACAAGACCTTCGTCGACGGTTTGAACATCGCCTCGTCCATCGCCATCGGCCGTGGCGGCGTGTTCGTGCTCAATCCGCCTTACCTGCTGTTCTATCCCGATAGCAACCGCGACGACAAACCAGACGGCGATCCGCAAGTCTTGCTTGAGGGCTTTGGTCTCGAAGATACGCACTCGGTGGTCAACAGTCTGACCTGGGGCCCGGACGGCTGGCTTTACTTCGCCGACGGAAGCACGACCGCGTCGCAGGTGAAGCGGCCGGGTACCGATGACAAACCGATCTACCTCGAAGGCCCGGGCGTCTGGCGATATCACCCGGAAACGAAGCGTTACGAATTGTTCGCCGAGGGCGGCGGCAATGCGTTTGATCTTGAGTTCGATGCCAAGGGCAACCTGTTCACCGGTCACAACGGCGGCAACACGCGCGGCTTTCACTACCGGCAGGGCGGACACTACCTGCGCGGCGGTTCCAACAAATACGGCCCGCGCGCCAACCCCTACACGTTCGGCTACCTGCCGCAGATGAAAACCGAGCGACCCATCTCACGCTTCACCCACGCGACGGTGCTCTATGAAAGCGACGGCTTGCCCGCACGCTATCGCGATCACTGGTTCTGCGCCGACCCGCTGCACCGCAACATCGTGCTCGCCAGACACCTGCCCCACGGCTCAACGTTTCAAACCGCCGACCAGGGATTTCCACTCGCCGGCAACGACCCCGCATTCCGGCCGGTCGCGATCGACGTCGGCCCGGACGGCGCGATCTACATCGCCGACTTCTACGAATACTTCATCGCTCACGGCCAGCACTTTCAAGGACAGATCGATCCCAACACCGGTCGCATTTATCGACTGCGAGGCAAGGGGATGAAGCCATCTAAGATGCCGGACCTGCGAAAGAAGAGCACTGCTGATCTTCTCGCATTGCTCAGCAGCAAGAACAAGCGCCTGCGCCAGATCGTTCAGCGCGTACTCGCTGATCGGAAGGATGAGAAGGTGATTCCAACGCTGCGGCAACTACTTAAGAAGGAACGCGGGCAACTTCAGCTCGAAGCGCTTTGGGCATTGCATGCTTCAGGCGGGTTTGGTGAAGATGTGCTTCAGTTGAAGCAGAGTGACACGGATGTTCGAAGTTGGGCCATTCGGCTGGTCGGTGATCAACCAATCAAGTCAGCGGAGACGCTTAAGTGGTTGTCCATGCGTTCAGTCTTTGAGGAAGATCCGACAGTTCTTGCGCAGTGTGCGGCGACTTCCCATCGTGTTCCCCCGTGGGTGGCTGACCAACTGATTGCCGGCTGTTTGAGTAAGGACGAAGGCCATCACGATCCGCACTTGCCACTGATGATCTGGTTCGCCATTGAAGTTCGATGCGGCGCGGATGGCGATTCGGTCGTTGACCTGTTTCGCGACTCATTTCGGAAAACCGCTCCCGCTTGGTCAAACAAAATAGTTACCGACTACATGCTCGAACGCATCATGCGCCGTTTCGCGGCGACCGGCCGACGGGATGATCTCAAACGTTGCGCAAAACTGCTCGCACTCGCACCAACAGAAGAACACCGCGCGATCCTCATGCGCGGCTTCGAGCTTGCCTACAAGGGTCGCCCACTCACCAACCTGCCCGACGAACTGGCCAAGGAATTGGCGAAGGAAGGTGGGGCCAACCTCGTCCTGCGTGTGCGGCTGGCGGATCAAAAGGCCGTCGCCGATGCCGTGAAGCGTATCGCTGATTCCAAAGCGCCGACCGAGGAACGGCTCGCGCTGTTGCGCACCTTCGGTGAGGTCGAAACAGCTGAGGCCGTCCCCGCAATGCTGGCGCTGGTGAAATCGAAGCAAGTCGATCCGTTACGCAGTGCTGCGATCAATTCACTGGCGGCGTTTGATCAACCGGCGATCGGCAAGGCGATCGCTCAGTTGTATTCCACGTTGCCGGCCGATGTGCGCACCACCGCGCGCTCGGCCCTGTCGAGCCGACCGGCGTGGGCGGCGGCGTTGTTGCAACAGATTGACGCCGGCAAGGCCAGTAAGGCCGCGTTCGAGCCCGACATCATCGCCCGGCTGCGTCTGCACAAGGATCACAAACTCGCGGCCCTCGTTACGAAACACTTTCCGCGTCAGGCCGCCATCACCGATACCGACGCGCGGAAGGAAATCGATCGCATCAAAGCCATCGTCACCGGTGCGGGCAAGCAGGGCGAACCGGTCGGCAACCCGTACGTCGGTCGCAAACTGTACCTGCAACGCTGCGGCGCGTGTCACACGCTCTATTCTGAAGGCGGCCGCATCGGCCCCGACCTGACGCCTTACCAGCGCGATGACCTGAACACAATGCTCGTTTCCATCATCAACCCGAGCGCCGAAATCCGTGAAGGCTTTGAGAACATGCTCGTTGAAACCAAGGACGACCGCCGCGTCAGCGGGTTCTTTGTTGACCGCGATGAACACGTCGTCGTTCTCCGCGGCCTGGACGGCCAAAACGTGACGATCAAACAAAACAACGTCGACCACATCCGCTCCATGGGCAGTTCCCTGATGCCCGCCGGCCTGCTCATGGGATTAAACGATCAAGCCATCCGCGACCTGTTCGCCTATCTGCGCAGCGCCCAACCGATTGCTCGGTGAGGGTGGTCCTTTTTCACGGAGGTCACGGAGATTTGGAGGGCACAGAGGAGAGAAAATGAGGTGTTGGATGGTTGGCGTTGAGGGTGAAATTGTTCGTGTTGCGTGATATCGAACCCTGGTGTTAAATCAATGAAGTCACATGCCAGTTTGCACGCGTACCCATTTCAATTCAATATTCTTTTCCCCTCCCCTGGTTTTCTCCGTGACCTCCAAATCTCCGTGCCCTCCGTGGAAAACGATCTCACCAAACCCACCTCCAACTCGGTGGCCTCGGTGTTCAACCCAAGCCACCAGAGACACCGGACAGCGCAGCGCCTGCCCGCTACACTGTGCCCATGGCTTATGAGTTCAAAGTTCGCAGGCTCGTTGAGTTTTCTGAAACCGACATGGCGGGCATTGTGCATTTCACGAATTTTTTCCGCTACATGGAGCAGGCGGAACATGCGTTTTATCGTGAACTGGGCATGTCGGTGATGATGACCGATGACGCGAACGCCGGCCGCACGATCAGTTGGCCTCGCATCAGCGCGCGTTGTGATTACAAGCGACCGTTGCGGTTCGAAGACGAATTCGAAATCCACCTGCTGGTGCGCAAGAAAAACGCCAAGTCACTGAACCTGCGTTTTGTGTTTTGCAAAGTATCGTCGGCGCAAGGTCGCGAGGGCGGGGCGTCTGAAAACGAAGGAGCAGAACTCGTTGCAATCGGCGAGTTGGCGGTCGTTTGCGTGTCGAAGGATAATGACGGGTCGATGACATCGATTGAAATCCCGCCGCACATCGCTGATCGGATCGACGAAGCGCCGGCGGAATTGTTTGAAGAGGATCAGTTATGACAGTTGCAACGGGTTCCTCGTCGGGCGGCGGCATGATGTGGCTTGTATTCGCCTTGCTCGTCGTTGTCTTCTGGGGTTGCTACGGCGTGGCGATGCACAAGGCGAGCGTCTCCATGAAACCCCCGAAAAACTCGGGGATCAGCGACCCGCACTTCCGATACAAAGCCTACATCTTCGTCGGCGTGGCGTATGTCGGTGTGGCGATCATTGCGCCACTAATTATTCTCGCCACCTCGTCCGGCGCGTCGTGGAGTTTCCCGTCCAAAGGCATTTGGTTTTCGTTGCTGGCAGGCACATTGGGCGCGTTCGGCGCTTTCTTTGTCCTGTCCGCTATGGGGGCGGTGAGTTCGCCACGAATGATCCCGGCGGTGATGTGCGTGGTGTTCGGCGGTGCGCCGATTGTGAATGCCGTTGTGGCGTTGTTGATTCATCCGCCCGAGAAAGGGTGGGGTTCGATCAATCCGCTGTTCTGGCTTGGCATTGTGATTGCCGTCGTCGGCGTGTCGATGGTGACAGCGTTCAAACCATCGGACAGTTCAAGTCCGCCGGCGAAACCCTCGCCTCAAGTCGAAGCAGCAGCAGCGCCGACAGCCAGCGCGCTTGTCGAGGATTCTTCGACTGGTGCGGACGACACCGACACGTTGAATGGCGATGCGTCTTGATTCCCCTCCATCAAGGGAGGTGAATCAAAAACAGTCTCACTCATGCCTTGGCAGAACCCCAAATCCCGCAAGCAAATCGAAACTGACCAACTCGCCCGACTGCGAGCTTTGATCGCCGCGTTAATCCCGGACAATTGTTTCTACACGCCACGTTTCCAACAATCCGGCATCACGCCCGACATTGATTCACTCGACGCATTCACACAACGCATGCCGTTCACGACGAAGCAGGATCTAGTCGACGATCAACAAGCCAAGCCGCCTTACGGCTCGAATCTCACTTACCCGTTCGAACGTTACACACGCTATCACCAGACGAGCGGCACGACGCGCAAACCCGTCCGCTGGCTCGACACCCACGAAGGCTGGCAGTGGATGCTCGACAATTGGGCACGAGTGTTTGAAGCCGCGGGCGTGGGTGTGGGTGATCGTGTGATGTTCACCTTTTCATTTGGGCCGTTCCTTGGGTTCTGGACGGCGTTCGAGTGTGCGACACAGCGCGGTTGCCTGTGCATTCCGGGTGGCGGGCTGTCGAGCGAAGGGCGGTTGCACATGATCCTCGACAACGCGGCGACCGTGCTGTGTTGCACGCCGACGTATGCGATTCGTCTCGCTGAGGCTGCTGCTGAACATGGCATTGACCTCGTGCAATCGCAGGTGAAAAAAATCATCGTCGCCGGCGAACCCGGCGGTTCGATCCCCGCTGTGCGGCAGCGCATTGAACGACTCTGGCCCGGCGCTACCGTCATCGATCACCACGGCATGACCGAGATCGGTCCGGTGTCGTATCAGAACCCGGACGATGTGACATTGTTGCATTGCATCGAAGACAGTTACCTCGTCGAAGTGATTGACGTGCTAAGCGGCAAACCGCTCGACAGGAATAAACCCGATGCGATGGGCGAACTCGTCCTCACCACGCTCGGCCGCGAGGGTTCGCCACTGCTGCGCTATCGCACGGGTGATTTGGTCAAACCGGTATGGCCGGCACAAGGCGACATGGCGTTGCGAGGCGGTGTGCTCGGGCGGACGGATGACATGGTCGTCGTGCGCAGCGTGAACGTGTTTCCCTCGGCGGTCGAGGAAGTGATGCGCGGCTTTGAGGAAGTTGCCGAATACCGCGTCGAGGTGCGCACCGTTCGTGCGATGACGGAGTTGTACATGCAGGTCGAGTTGAAGGACGACGCCGTAGGTCCGGGCCTGCCCGGTCAAACTGACCAAGCCCAACAGATTGAGACCGCCATCAAAGCGGCGCTGAGTTTCCGCGTGCCGGTGGAGATTGTTGACGCCGGTACGCTGCCGCGCTTTGAGATGAAGGCGAAGCGGTGGGTGCGGGTGTAGTTGGTCAGTCAGAAGTGTGGCACCTGTTGCAGGTGAAATCAACCTGCTCAAATGTTTTCGAGCCTTGCGCCGCGAAACGCTGCCGACGTTCGTTAACATACCGCCCGACCTCGCCGAGAAACCCTTGATGTCTCATGTCGACCCCAACCTCAAACACATGCAGCGCGCCCTGATGCTCGCCAAACGTGGGCTGGGTCGGGTCGAACCAAATCCGATGGTCGGGTGTGTGCTGGTGTCGCGCGGCAAGGTGATCGGAGAAGGTTTTCACGGCAAGTTCGGTCGGCCGCACGCGGAGGTCGAGGCGCTCACCGATTGCAAAAAGCGAGCGAACGATCCGCGCGGTTGCGATGTGTTTGTCACGCTTGAACCATGCAGTCATCACGGCAAGACGCCGCCTTGTGTTGACGCGCTGATCGAGGCAAAGGTGCGACGGGTGTTCGTGGCGATGGGGGACCCGTTCGCTCAGGTTGACGGACAGGGCGTCGAAAAACTGAAAGCCGCAGGCATTGATGTGAAAGTCGGATTGTGCGCGAACGAAGCCCGCGAGTTAAACCGGGCGTTTGTCAAGCGTGTGACCATTGGGTTGCCCTGGACGATCGCCAAGTGGGCGCAGACGATCGACGGTCACATCGCCACGCGCGCCGGTGACAGCCAGTGGATCAGCAACGAAAAAAGCCGGGCGAATGTGCATCAATTGCGCGGCCGCGTCGATGCCATCATGGTTGGCATCGGCACGGTCCTGGCGGACGATCCTTCGCTCACCGCCCGGGATGTGAAGGTCAAACGCGTCGCCCGTCGCATCGTGGTCGACCCTGCACTGCGCTTGCCGATGGAATCCAAACTGGTGACCAGTTTGAGCGCGGGTGGTCCGCCGGTCACGGTGATTGCACGTAATGATGAAAACAATGCAGTCCAGCGTCGGGAACTGGAAGAGGCCGGCGTCGAAGTGTGCGCGATGGCCGGCGAACACATGCTCGTCGACGCCTTGCGATCATTGACCGACACGCATGGTCTGACCAACCTGTTGGTTGAAGGCGGCGCGACGTTAATCAGTTCGTTTTTCGCCAAGAACATGATCGACGAAGCACAGGTTTACGTGGCGCCGAAATGGCTAGGCGATGCCCAAGCTGCGCCGGCGATTCATGGTTTTGAACGGACGTTGATGAAGGAAGCGGAGACACTTTCGCTGCAACAGATCACGCGGTTTGATGATGACGTGTTGCTGACTTACCGCGCGCGTTCCCAGATCAAGTGAGGCAACTCGGGGATGATCAGGCGCTTCATGGCAAGCGTGACGGCGTTGGTCGAGCCGGGCAGGGCGAACAAGAGGGTTTCGCCGGCAAGCCCGCCGACCGCGCGGCTGAGCATGGCGGCCGGGCCGACCTCTTCGTAGCTGAGCATGCGGAACAGTTCGCCGAATCCGTCGAGGGGTTTGTCGAGCAACCGTTCGATCACTTCGATGGTGGTGTCGCGACTGGCAATGCCCGTACCGCCGGTGGTGCAGATGACATCAAAGCGGTCGGAATCAAGCCATTGCTGCAGTCGGTCGGCGATCTGCTCCGGCTCGTCGCGTACCACGTCGTAACCTTCGACCACGTGTCCGGCGTGTTCGAGTGATTCGCAGATTACCCGGCCGCCTTTGTC
>JANQKH010000058.1 GCA_028281215.1 Phycisphaeraceae bacterium
AGTCCCCAAATATGTTGCCGCCAAAACACTCGTTCCTGCGGGAACTAGCTTGACCACGAAACCATCGGTTTTCCCACCGTTGTATGCGGGTTGTACGGCCCGAACTTCACCACGTCGTCCACGCTGTCGCGCACGGGGAACAGCAGCGCGACCACGCGTGTGTTGTGCCCTTGGAGCCGATAGGCGTAGCCGCTGGTATCGTCCTGAGAGCCGAAAAACCCTTCGTGTACAGCGATACCGTCGCCGGTATGGCCGAAGGAGTTGGTGTAAGGCTCCGGCCGCGGCGGACCGGTGTGACCCGGCTTTTCCCAGATGACCAGATGGCCGAGCCCGGTGATGCGACCGTGCAGTTCGACGGCATTGCCCTCCTCAACCACCTGGTTCGTCGCGGGGTCGATCACGGCGCGTTTCCATCGCAGCTCAATGTCGTTGAGCCCCATGACATGGGTGCGTGGTTCGTTGAGTGAAATCTCAACAGCGCGGTAGCCGACTTCCGTGATCACCAACTCACGGCTGGTGCCGCAACCAAACAATTGAACAACGATACATGTCACGATCATGGTGGAGAAAAGACGCATGGAACCCCTTTCGATGTGTGAACCGACACCCCATAGTCATAGTAGTGCAGAGATGCGGTGATGTCTGGATTCTCAATCAGAATGATCAATATCGTTATGCCCCAGCCTTTCTCTCGCACAAAAAAACCGGCGAGCCGTGGGGCTCGCCGGGTAGGTTTTGATGGTTGAGGGTAGGGCTTACGGCGCGGCGCCGGTGATTTCGCCCACGCCCTTGTTCGGGTTGAACGCTCGGCCGGCGTTGTAGGCGTTCGGATCCTGGTTCAGACCGGGCCACAACGCTTCTTCCTGTTCTTCCTGAATGATGATGGTCGGCTTGATCAGGATGAGCAGTGTGCGTTCGTCCTTGATGTGGGTTCTGTTGGTGAAGAACCGGCTAAGCACCGGAATCTTCGAGAGCACGGGCACGCCGGCTTCGACTTCCACGTCGCCGACCAGACGCTGACCACCAAGCAGGAGAGTACCCTTGTCCGGCACGGAAACACTGGTGCGGACGCTGGTCAGTTCAAGTTCCGGTGCTTCGATGAAGCCGGAGATGACAGCCTGGTTGTTGTTATTGTTGTTGTTATTGTTGTTGTTGAGGATCGCTGCGCCCAACTGCGGGATAGAGCGAATCGGGGTGACCACAGACGCGAGGCTGGGCCGGGCGGTCATGGTGACGTAACGGCGGTCCGCCGAGACGGTCGCTTCAATGTCGAGCACGACACCAGACTGAGTCACGGAAAGGGTCGGGTCGAAGCCGATACCGCCGGACACCGGTTCAAGGTCAGAGATAAAGGAAATCTGACGGGCGACCACGATGTTGGATCGCTGGCCGTTGAACAAGGTGAGTCGCGGCGCGGTGAGCGATACGGATCGACGCGACGCCTGCGTGGCGCGGATGACCAAGTCGACGCTAACGTCGTCGAGGTAACTAAGGCCGAAGTTGAGCGCCTGACCGGTGTTGGTCACGGTCTGGTTGGGGTCGGCGTTGGGCGGGGCTGTGCCGAAGGTGCCGACGAAGGAGCTGATAGGACGGCTGGTTAGACCGAATGAGTCCTGATCAATCGTGAGAGGTGCGTCGAAGTTGCCACCGAGATCGAAGGACAGGTCGAGGTCGACGCCGACTTCATCAAGGAAGTTCTGGTCAACCAGGAGGAATCGGGCTTCGATGTGAATCTGGATGGCGCGGGCCTGACGCAGTTGGCCGAGCAGCGCGATGATGTCGCGGTGGTTGTCGGGAGTGGACTTAACGATCAAGTTGCCGTTGAGTTCACGGAGGCTGGAGACGGTACCGCCATAAGCCTGCCAGTCTTCCTGCTTGCCGATCGTGTCCTGGATGAGGTTGACGATCTGCTCGATCATCTCTTCACGTGTGGGTTGATCGACGTTGTCGGTTTCGTCACCGAAGAGAGTCGTTGACGCGGTTGCGGCGCCGCCGGAAGAACCGCCGGAACTGGTGTTGGACAGCGCGCTGTTGATGTCAAATTCCGGCGCGCCGGAGAAGTTAGGCACCTGAACTAGCAGGTCGCGGATGTCATAGACGCGAACATCGGTGGTCTTTTGCAGGTCACGCAGCGTGGAGATGTGAACCACGCCGTCAATGATGCTGTAACCGATGGGTTCGAGTTCGGCGCCGGCGCCGGCCTGCTTGAGTACCAGGTCAAGCGCCTGTGTGGCGGGGATGTTATTAAGTTGGAGGGTGATCGGCAGATCCTGCTCAACACCCGCGGCTTCGAGGGCCGCCCAGTTGACGAAGAAGTTCACGCCGGTCGTGTTGCGGAAGTAATCCATCACGTTGACCAGCTTGTTGGCGTCAAAGTTGACGGGCAGCGGGTCGGTGAGTTTGACGGCGACGCGGCGGTTCAGTTCGCTCTCGGCGTTATCACCTTGCGTGGCGTTGAGTCGGGTGGCGGTCAGTTGAGGCCAATCCGAGGGATAGGTGATCAGTTCGTTGTAGGGGATGGTCGCCTCAAGGCTTTCCATCTGCTGCGTGGCGAACCGCTTGTTGCGTTCGCGGATGAATTCACGGGAGCGGACGGCGATCTTGGCGTCCTCCATCATGTCCCGCATGGCCTCAGCGGCCGGGTTGGTCGGATCGAGGAACAAAGCCTGGTTCACCAACTGAAGGGCACGGTCGTAGTTCTGGACTTTGCGAAGTTCATGCGCCCGGCGGAGCAGGCGCTGCACGGACTGATGTTTTTCGATTTCCGCTTCGAGCCGACGGCGGGCGGCCGCTTCGGCGTCGTCCTTGGCCTGCTTCTCGGCTGCCATGCGATCAGCTTCGAGACGCTTGGAGGAAAGTTCGGCGTAAAGCGTGTTCGCGGCGGAGCGCAGTGTTTCGTATCGGCTGGCGCCGAGGGCGTTCTTGTTGCGGTCGAGAATGACCTTGGCTTCCTGAAGCGCCTGCTCGCCAAGCTCATAGTTGCCGGCATCGCCGTGCTTCTTGGCCTTGGTAACCAGTTCGTCGTACTCGGCTTCAGCGCGCTGGGCCTGGAGGCGAATTTCATCGCCTGCCTGACTGATCGGCGTCTGAGGGTTGTTGTTGAACCGCTCTTGTTTGGTCTGGGCGGCGGCGAGCATCGCCTTGGCTTCGGCGTTGTTCTCGTCAATGTTCTGAAGGATGTAAAGATAATGCTCCATCGCCAAGCGGTAGTTGCCGGCGATTTCCGCCTGCTTGCCCATTTCGATGCGCTGTTGAATAACAAGCTGACGGGCGAGTGCGAGAGTGTCCTGCTGATCACCAGCCGCGGCGGCGGCATTGGCGGCGTTGTTCACCGCGGGCGGCGCGGCGTCGGTTTTGTTGCCGGCATCAGCGTCATTGGCCGCGTCATTATTGGCCGCGTCGTTGTCGGCGGCGGCATTGTTGGCGTCGTTGTTGCCCGCGTCAGCAGCGTCGTTGTTCGCAGCGTTGTTTGCTGCGTCGGCTGCCGCGTTGTTGGCTGCGGCGGTTTGATCCTGCTTGGTTTGGATCTGCTGCGCCAGCGCGATGATCGTGTCTTTTTGTGTGTCGGTCACTTGCTCGTCACGAATGGCTTCGGCAAGTGAATCTTTTGCGGCCTGCAATTCACCGGCGGCGAACTGTTGACGGGCCTGAGCAATCAGTTCAGCGGGCGTGGCCGCCTGCACTGAAATGCTGAATACAAAAGTCCACACCACAATGCTCAGAATGGGGAGTTTGGACAAAGTCAGCCTCCTTAGCCGAGGTAGGGGAAGGTACACACGGTCCGACGCGCTCGAACCACAGGCGGGGTGTTGGCAAAGTCCATGCCACCTGCGGACTTGAGCCAACCTGAACAGTGTACAGAACCGGCCGGGAGTCTGCAAGTCCCCTATGAGCCGACACATGGAGCAGGCCACTTCTTTTTAGTGAGTGTGGAAGAAATGTGGATTCAGCCCAACTACCCCCGCTCCGCATGCCTGCTGCCGAAGCCCCCTATTGCCCCGTTTCACCTAACCCTCACTTGCCAAACGGCGTGACCACCACGTCCCAGCCCTCGCCCGCCCGGGGCTCAGCCGTGCTAAACGCCTTTTTATCCACATTGACGCCGGCTTTCACGTCGATCAGCTTGAAGATCGACTCGTTCTCCGAATCGTCCACCGAATGCACCTTCGCGGGGATCATCGTTTCACGGTCGTACCAGATGTCCATGCTGACAAAACGGACGTGTTCTTTGAATTGGCGTTTGGGTTTGAGACGGAGGCCGACGAGTTTATCGTCGTCGCCCTTCTTGCCTTTGATGACCTCGACGGCGAAGCGATCATTGATCACCTGACGATTCACGGGAACCGGCACCGCGAACGGGCCGCGGCCCAGCGCGAGTGGATTCGCCTGTTCAGGCTTGGCGTTGGGAGGCACGACCTGCCACTTGAAGAACTGCTTCTTCTCGTTCTCTTTGTCGATGAGTTTTTCGACCAGCCATTTGCCGTCAAAGATGTACCACCGGTCCTGCTTTTTCGTGCGCCGGCTGAACTTGAGTTCGGTGAAATGCACGGCGAATTTGGCGGGCTTGGCCAGATCCACCTTGAGCGTTCCAAGCCGACGCTGCTCATCGCCGACGAGCCCCTGAATGCGAAGCCAGTCGATGTCGGCAGTGAGCGTCTTGATACCGAGGTGTTTCTTCTCGGCGCGAGCCAACCAATCCTGAGCGGTGGTGGGTTTATCGATGTTGACCGCGGCGAGTTGCTCAACGGGTTTTTGATTCAGTACCTGCGCTTGAGTTTCGACCGAGGCGAACAACATCAGCATCGCCGCGACGACGACTAGAACGGCTCGCCCGGTTGCAAGACGAGGCAATGTGAAAAGCAAGGTTGAATCCGTCATGGCATGTCATCCGTTCCGTGTGTGCATGTCTGTAAGAGCGAGCAAGCCGGCGGGGTTTCCATACAGGTTCAAGTCGCCTGATCCGCCTATAGGTTCGCGCTCGCCTGGATCACGTTCACGTGACCTGCACTTGCTTTTTCTCATCGGGCTTTTTCGCATCCGGCTGATTCAATTCACTCAACGCCTGATCCATCAATCGGCCCTGCCCGCGAATGCAAATCCATTCGCCCGCGGCCGCGAACACGTTCATGGCGATGGTCACCAGCGCCAACACCAGATGTACCCGGCTCGCGCCGCCGCTGTTCGATCCTGCATCCGCTGCAGCCCCGGCGAACAGGTTCACCATCGATATCAGAATCGTCGGCATGACGAACAACATCACTTTGCGTTTTCGGGCAAACGCAGGCGTCACATAGCGGTCATCATCGATCACCAGCTTGTGCGTCGCTGCTCGCAGCCAACGGCTGGTCGCCATGTGATACATATAAACCGCCACGTGCGTGATCACAGACATGAATCCGCTGGCGACACCCAACAACACATGGATACCCGGTATCCCAGCCGCGTCATCATCAACCCACATGAACCCCTGCCCCGCCACGACGGCAAGCATGACCAGATTGGCAAGCGTCAGACCAAGAAAAAGCGGGACCATGGCGGCATTGTAGGAATCAGGCGCCAAGAGCACGCGGCAACAATAAGGAGACGGGGCACGGGGATGAGGACATGCGGCGTGTGGTTTCGGGATGGCATCATGTTTAGCGGGCGATCGCAGTTCGCCGTTCGCGCAGGTTGGTACCGCCACCCACAGCAACCCGGTTCGCCCGAAAACAAAACCCCCGCGCGCCCAATTTCATCCCTAAACTCCAAACCCTTTCCCCCGTCCGCTTTCAACGATACAGTGCCGCCATGACCACGACCTCCACGTGCATCGACAAAACCATGCCCGACCCCGACCTACTCAACCCGTCCGACACGTTCATCCACCGCCACATTGGCCCCAGCGATGCCGACGTGGCGACGATGTTGAACGAACTCGGATACAGCTCCCTCGATGCGCTGAGCGATGCCGTCGTGCCTGAATCGATTCGCATGGACAAGCCGTTGAACCTTGGAGACAAACGAGGCGAACACGAGCTGCTCGAACAACTCAAAACGATGGCAGAGAAGAATAAGATCGCGCGATCGTGCATCGGTATGGGTTACCACGACACGATCACGCCGCCGGTCATTTTGCGGAACATTCTGGAGAACCCTGGCTGGTACACGCAGTACACGCCCTACCAGGCCGAGATCGCGCAAGGCCGTCTCGAAGCGCTGCTCAACTTCCAAACCATGGTCGCTGACCTGACCGGCCTGTCCATCTCAAACAGTTCGTTGCTCGATGAGGGTACCGCCGCGGCTGAAGCGATGGCGATGTGCTGGGGCGCCGCCCGCCGAAAGAAGAACACGTTCTTCATCGATGAACGTTGCCATCCGCAGACGATCAACGTCGTGCAGACCCGCGCGACGTCGATGGGAATCAACCTCGTCATCGGCAAGTGGGAAGAAGTCGAAATCAATGACGATCTCTGCGGCGTCCTCGTCCAATACCCCGACACCTACGGCTCCATCGCCGATCCCGAAGCGCTGCAACAGCTCGCCGACCGACTGCACGAAGCGAAATCGCTACTGGTTGCCGCGACGGACCTGCTGGCATTGACACTCATCAAACCGCCCGGCGAATGGGGCACGGACATTGCCATCGGCTCCGCGCAACGCTTCGGCGTGCCGATGGGCGGCGGTGGACCACACGCAGCATTCATGTCCTGTAAACAGGAATTCGTCCGTCGCATGCCCGGCCGCATCGTTGGCGTCTCAAAGGATTCACACGGCAACAACGCCTACCGCCTCGCGATTCAGACCCGCGAACAACACATTAAACGCGAACGCGCCACGTCCAACATCTGCACCGCCCAAGTGTTGCTCGCGATCATGGCAAGCATGTACGCGGTGTACCACGGGCCGGAGGGGTTGAAGCGGATTGCGCAGCGGGTGCACGCCCTTACATCAATGCTCTTCGACGCACTCCAAGACGCCGGATACGGGGTTCACGACGATACAACCAACTACAAAGGTCCCTATTTCGACACGATCACGGTTCCCACTTCTCAGGCGCAATCGATTGCGAAAGACGCATCCGCACGCGGCATCAACGTCCGTGCCTTTGCACAGGACCGAGTCTCCATCTCGCTAGATGAAACCACAACGCATACTGACGTCCTAGCGATACTCGATTTGTTTGGCGCGCCAATCAACAACCAGCAGCCCAACAGCGATTTGCCCGACGTGGCTCGTTCATCCGACTTCCTCACCCACCCCGTCTTCAACACCTACCACAGCGAAACAGAACTGCTTCGCTACATCAATCGCTTGCAGTCACGCGACCTGTCGCTGACGACCAGCATGATTCCGCTTGGCTCGTGCACGATGAAGCTCAATGGCACGAGTGAGATGTTGCCGGTGACGTGGCCGGAGTTTGCGAGGATGCATCCGTTCGCGCCACCGGAACAGCAAGAGGGTTATGCCGAGCTTTGCAGTGACCTCGAAAAATGGCTCGCCGAGATCACCGGCTTCGCAGCGGTGTCGCTGCAACCAAACGCCGGCTCGCAGGGTGAGTACGCAGGCCTGCTCGCCATCCGTGGCTATCACGAATCGCGCGGCGACGTCGGCCCGGACAAACAACGTGACGTCTGCCTCATCCCCGTCAGCGCGCACGGCACCAACCCTGCCAGCGCGGTCATCGCCGGCTTCCAGGTTGTCGCCGTCGCCTGCGACGATCACGGCAACATCGATATTGAAGACCTCCGCGCCAAAGCCAAACAACACGAAGACAAACTCGGCGCGTTGATGATCACCTACCCGTCCACGCACGGCGTGTTCGAACCGGGCGTCCGCGAGATCTGCCAAATCGTCCATGACCACGGCGGACAGGTCTATATGGATGGCGCGAACATGAACGCCCAGGTCGGCCTGACCAGCCCCGGCCTGATCGGCGCCGACGTCTGCCACCTCAACCTGCACAAAACCTTCTGCATCCCCCACGGCGGCGGCGGCCCAGGCATGGGGCCAATCGGTGTCGCGGAACACCTGGCACCGTTCCTACCCGGCAATCCGCTTGCTGGCATGGGTACAGGGTGCGGGGATCAGGGATCAGGTGAAGACAATCCGAAATCCGAAATCCGAAATCCGAAATCGCCAGTCGGCCCCGTGTCGGCGGCTCCCAATGGTTCCGCCGCGATCCTGCCTATCTCCTGGGTTTACATCGCACTCATGGGCGGCCAAGGTTTGAAGCGAGCCACCCAGGTCGCCATCCTCAACGCCAACTACATGGCCAATCGCCTCCGTGATCACTACCCGGTGCTCTACACCGGTCAGAACAACACCGTGGCACACGAGTTCATCATTGATTGCCGGCAGTTCAAGAAATCCGCAGGCGTTGAAATCGATGACATCGCCAAGCGGCTGATGGACTACGGCTTCCACGCACCGACGATGAGTTTCCCCGTACCCGGCACGCTGATGATCGAGCCGACGGAAAGCGAATCGAAAGCGGAGTTGGATCGCCTCGTCGACGCGCTAATTTCCATTCGCGGTGAGATCCAGAAAATCGAAGACGGCGAATACGACCGCGAAGACAACGTCCTGAAAAACGCACCACACACGGCGGCCGCAGTCAGTGCCGACACCTGGCCTCACACGTACTCACGCGAACTGGCTGCCTACCCCGCGCCATGGACGCGCGACCACAAGTTCTGGCCGCACGTGGGACGGATTGATAATCCCTACGGTGACCGCAATCTTTTCTGCACGTGTGTACCGATGGAAACGTGACACATTTCATCGCGTGCCAGTAAATAATTCTTTCAAGAAGGTCACTTCCAATCACCCCACATGCGCCATCAACGTGTATTTGTGCGGCAGACTGCACATGGCTTTGTCCTCGAACGCCCAATCGTCCGGGCCGACTTGTTCCATCATTTTGAATCGCGGCCAGCCGCATTCCGATGACTCGGTGAACCGGTCAATGACGAAACCCGCATCGATCAATGCGTTGATGACCGTGCCGATCGAGTGAATGTAATAGACGTGTTGATTGTGCTCGAAGACGGCGTCCGGTGACGCGTACGTCCCATCGTTCTCGAACACGATCGGCTGTGCGTCGAGGTAGGCGTACTTCACTTCGATCTGCTGTCCATTGTCGGCGTCGTCAAACACATCGAGGAAGGGGTGCACCTCGTTCACGTAAAGTCGGCCGGCGGGTTTGAGCAGTTGGCGAACGACGTCGGCCCAGCGCGGCACATCGGGCAACCAGCATAGCGCACCGACGGAGACGAATGCGATGTCGAACGCACCACCGTTCGCGGCGCCAATTGCGTTGGGAGCGTCGTAGACGTTTGCACAGACAAACCTGGTGTCGAGTTTCAGTTCATCGCGTAGTTGATTGGCTTTGTCGATCGCGGGCTGGGAGAAGTCGAGGCCGACGCTCGTGGCGCCGAGCATGGACCATGACAGCGTTTCCATGCCCATGTGACATTGCAGATGGACGAGCGATTTCCCGTCAACCGGGCCGACGTCTTGGAGGATGTACTCGCGCAGGCAGGGCGTACCGTTACGCAGGTCGGTGACATGCTGCTGATACATCGCTGATTGCCAGTGTGCGTCAACACGTTCATCCCACGATTGGCGATTGGTCTCGAACGTGTCACGATGTTCATCCGTCCAGTTCATGTCGGCATGGTAGCCTGTTGTCCTGGGTCTCCAACCCCGACGAACCAAACCCATGGGTGATCCGAACCGTCCAATTTGTCTGGATTGTCAGTACAGTCTCAAGCACCTTGAGTCGTCGATGTGTCCGGAATGCGGGCGGGCTTTTGATTTGAATGATCCGGAGACGTTTGGTCCGCCGGCGGATGCGCCGTTGATGAACCGCCGGTCGCTGGCGATCTGGCTGGTGTTGTTTTACACACCTCTTCTGGTCGGGCATTTTGTGTTTGATTATTCACTCGACCTGATGGCGGTGATCGGCCTTTCATTGAGCCTGTTGTTCAACTTGCTCTCCTGGTTCTCCTCGACGCTTTTTCATCTGGTGTACCACGACTGGGTGCGGCGGGAGATGGTCCGCGAGCAGATGCTTGGTTCGACGATCGGCATCGCAGTGTTGCTGGTGTTGTTTTTGCTTGTGGGTTGAAGTGGGAGAATTGCACGCGCGCGGAACGGTGATCACGTCTCGGCTGCGAATAAGCGGTGCATGCGCCTACAATGAACTATTGAATTTCTTACTCTTTTCCGGAGGGCGGCATGGCGATTGAACGTTTGTTGACACTGGCGGACGGCGGCGTGTTGTTTTTTGCTGCCGTCGCGGCGATTGTGATCGTCGCCATTGTGTGGTCGATTTGTTATGAAAAGAAGCGGCGGGAAACACTGGCGGGGATCGCGCAGCAAATGGGCTTGTCTTTCGATCCCAAGGGCGGGATGCCGGCGGGTGGTTTTCAGGCGGCGCCGTTGTTTGATCGCGGCCGATCGCGCAAGGCGTACAACGTGATGAGCGGGCGGGTCGAGGACATTCAACTGCACCTGTTCGATTACAAATACACCACCGGAAGCGGGAAGAATTCGTCCACGCACAGGCGCACGGTGGTCGCGTTTGAAGTGCGCGGGTTTGACCTGCCCAAGTTTCACCTCAAGGGTGAGCACTTCGGGCACACGATCGCCAAGCTGTTCGGTTTCG
>JANQKH010000277.1 GCA_028281215.1 Phycisphaeraceae bacterium
GGATTCGAACCCCCGACCCCCTGGACCACAACCAGGTGCTCTAACCGACTGAGCTACGTCCACCATCAAGCATTCAATTGTCATCTGAAAAGGCGATTATTGGGACGCAAGCCCCATTCCCGCGGCTTCCATCACGCCTTTGTTCATCGCTCGGCACGGTTTCGGTCGACGTTAGTCGCAAGAAACATTCGCTCGGCGAGGACGCAAAAGGGTAGAACCACTGTTCGCATTCGTCAACCGCCGCCACGCGCTGCAAGGCTTGCCGGTCACTTCGGCGCAGACTACACTCATCGACCGGCAGGATGGTCAACCGATGATCGATAGACCGAATCGGCCCGGCCTGCTCCGACTCGATCCGACACCACCGATCGCGGTGACAACTGGCGTTGTCGTCTGCCTTTGCCTCATGACCGCTTGCCAGAGTGTCACCGGGATTCGCAGTGACGACGGCGTGATCCTACCCCCGCCCTCCGGCCCCGGGCTCGTGGCCCGAAGCCGGTCGTTGATTCCCGATGTGC
This sequence comes from Phycisphaeraceae bacterium, assembly GCA_028281215.1. Taxonomy (GTDB): domain Bacteria; phylum Planctomycetota; class Phycisphaerae; order Phycisphaerales; family Phycisphaeraceae; genus JANQKH01. Next base: position 519 of record JANQKH010000277.1, read on the forward strand.
CCACGCCGGTCGGATTCGTCGGCGTCGCCTCGAAGAGCAACAGCTACGTGACCCGTGAAGGCCTCCGTATCGTGGATCACACCTACCAAGGACGCGCTTCGATCGTCGATGCCGTCCAGTTTTACAGGCTTCACCTGCCCCAACATGGCTGGCAGCGCAAAACGGACCAATCCCACGACCGAATCACATTGATGACCTATGCGAAAGGCCGCGAAATCCTCCAACTTCGCATCACTGATCGTCGCATCGTGGACGTCCAAATCAGTATCCGAGGCGCCGACCCTAACCCGCCGGTCACGACAAACGACATTGCGGACGCCGCGGCGCAACGTTGACTGACGATTAGCACCGCAGCCGACCGACTGGAACATGAGAACCGACATGGATTCGCAACACAAACACGAACTCAAAGAGAACGACCTCCAGCAATTCCTCGCCCACTTCGGTGAATGGTGGGGCAAACACCAGACCAAGGTGTTGATCGCTGCCATCCTCATCGCGGGCACGATCCTTGCCGTGCGCGTGATGAAGAACAATGCGATCCAGGAACACGACAGCACATACTTCGGGCTGAACCTGGAAACCAGCCCGGCGGGCTTCAAGGCCATCGCCGCCGACGCAGGGGACGACAATGTCCGTGCCATCGCCAGCCTTCGCGCCGCCGACCTGTTGATGCAGGAAGCCGCCATGCCCGCTGCTGGTGATGACAACGACCCGACCGACGACGAGCGCAAAGCCAAACTCGAAGAAGCCCGGCAGTTGTACAGTCAGGCTGATTCCGCTGCCGAGCACATGCTGTTCAAACTCAACGCCCGGATGGGCCTCGCTGCCGTTGCTGAATCGCTGGGCAACTGGGAAGAAGCGGTCAAGGTGTACGAAACGGTCAAAGCAGACGCCGCCGAGACGTACCCTCGCTTTGCCGCCGAAGCCGGCACACGTATTTCCCTGCTCCCCCGCGTCAAAACCCCGCCTGTCTTTGCCCCTGAACCTAAACCCGAACCCACCAAGGACGGCGCGAGCAAAGATAGTCCAACCAAGGACGGCGTATCCAAGGACACCGCCACAAAGGACGGTGCGACCAAAGACGGCGCTTCAAAAGACGCTGCCACAAAGGATGCCGCAACGAAGGATGCAGCCACCAAAGACGCAGCATCGAAAGATACGGCCACCAAAGATGCCGCGGCCAAGGACGGAGCATCGAATAACACGCCAACGAAAGATGCCGCCAACAAAGACGCCAAATCAAAGTGACTCGCGGCTCCCGCAGACATCCATCGCATCCCAGCGACCCATCGCGCGATCCTGCCGATGCCAGCGATCCGTCCTCGCCTGACGATCACGCCTCCGCCGTCAACGACGCCTCCAACGCTGTCGACGACGACGAACAAACCAACCACGACGCCAATGAACTCGACGACGATCTGTTCGGCGAAGGGGCAGACCATCGTCAGTTCGTCATGAAACGCAACCTGCGCAAACGCATTGACGTCTACCTTCAAGAACGCCTCAAGGGCATTAGCCGTAACCGTGTCCGCAAGCTCATCGAACTCGGCGGCGTCACCATCAACGGGAAGCAACCCAAGCCCTCGACCACGGCCGTGCAAGGCGATGTGATCGATGTCATCCTCCCCGCGCCCGCCATTCGCACGATCGAACCGGAAGAGATCCCGTTGCACATCCTCTATGAAGACGATCACTTCATCGTCGTCAACAAACAGGCCGGCCTGATCGTGCATCCGGCTCGCAGCCATCTTTCCGGCACACTGCTCAATGCCTTGGCATACCACTTCAAACAGCAACACGAAGCGAAAGGCGAAGGCTTCAAAGCCTGGAACACGCGCGGCTTTCGGCGAACTGATCCCGGTTCGCAGAAAAGCGAACCAAGCGCACCTCGCGACGCTGCAAGCGGAGACGGTTCGGACAACGAACCCGTCACGATTCAAGGCCTCAGCGAGGTCGGTGCGACAGAGTGCCGGCCCGGCGTCGTCCATCGCCTCGATCGCAACACCAC
>JANQKH010000147.1 GCA_028281215.1 Phycisphaeraceae bacterium
GCAGCACAAAATCATTGTTGAACAACGCAAGCGATTGCAGCGCAGAAACGGAGAACCCGCGCTTCGGCGAAAGCAACCCGAGGTCGGGAAAATCCAACGCTTCCATAAACGGATCGGGAATGCCGCGCCACACCACGCGGTAAATGCTGCGGCGCGTGGCGGCCGGGTTCGTCCAGTCAAACTGTGTGTAATCCAGAGCCGGTGTGTCTTGCGGGCCCTTGCTCTTGGCGAACTGCTCCACCCCTTCGCCACCCATGGTCAGGTCCAGTTTGCCCGCAATGCGCAACGCCGAATCGCGATACGCATCGGCATCCAAACGCGAACGATTCATCCGCCAGAGCAAACGGTTGCCTGCGTCCACGGCCATGGCCTGCTCGATATGTTCTGCCCGATCAGACGACCATACACTGGCCTGCTTCCACGTTCGGCTCGTCAGAATCAACCGATGCAACGCCTTGAGCGATCCCTTCGCATCGTCGCGGAACCAGACGGCAAGCCAGTCGATCAGTTCCGGATGCGTCGGCTCACCGCCCATGCGTCCGAAATCGTTCGGCGTCTCACACAACCCGCGCCCGAAATGGTAATGCCATGCACGGTTGACCACACTCCGCCAGGTAAGCGGGTTATCACGGTGGGCGATCCAATCCGCCAGCGCCGCGCGGCGAAGGGATTCCCGCTTCGGGTCGGCAAGTTCAAACCGCGCAGGCAGGCCGCGAAGCGCCGACAACGCACCGGGCCCGACTTCACGCACAGGCTTGTCGATCGCCCCGCGTTTCAATAAATGCACCACTTTCGGTTCGATCGGCTTGGGCAACTTCTTCGCGTGCGACCAGGACGGCGACACGCCATACACCAACGCCTTATCAGGCAACGCCGCCAGTGCCTTCCGGGCATGGGGCTTCAACGCCGCTGCGGCGACGGTGACACGTTCCCCCCGCGTTCGTTGATCCGCCGGCTTCGCCAGCGCCCGGCGAAGTGGCTCCGACAACACCTGCGCCGCGCCGCCTTCCGCATCTGTCACCGACAGGCGAAACCGGCCGATCACGTGCTTCGGGGGATACATCTGCTTCAACGTGACCGCCAACCGACCACCCTTCGACACGTCCAACACCTGCGCCAGTTCAAACACAATGTGATGCGACTCATTGACGCGTGGATAGATCGCCCAACCGGTTTTCAGGTCACCGTCGATCGATTGTGCCGAAGTCCAACCGTCTTGATCAAAATTCGCCGAAGCACGCGACACTTTCAACTTCATCGATGTCTTCGCGCCTTCAGGAAACCATTGAAGATCCACTTCACTCAAATGAAGGTTGCCATTGGTCGCCCGACCCGGCCCGCCCTTGGGATGACGCGCATCCTTGAGCACATCCAGACGCACGGCCGCGAGTCGCGTTAGTCCCACCTCGGCCGAAACGGTGTACTGTTCCTGATCTGCGATCTTGCCGCCGGCGAAGATCGTCCCATCGTCCTGCTTGGTCAGCGTCGCGCCGCCACTTGCCATAAACACCTCGGCATCCAGCGGCTTCCATTCGATGGGTTTGATGCGGCGGTTGTCCAGGTGATTGACAAACGCGCGCACCACCTCGGCATGTTTCGGTTGAAGCAGCACAGCCGCGTCGTTCGACGTGGCCGCCGCCAGCAGGTGCTGCATGTCCTGCCGCTGGTGCTTCACGCGGGCGCTGATGTCGTATTCGATATCGCCTTTTCCGACACCGGCGAATACCGCTTGCAGCGCGTAGTAATCCTCTTGTGTGATCGGGTCGAACTTGTGTGTGTGGCAACGGGCGCAGTTTGCCGTCGTGCTGACGAATGCCGCCATGGTTTGCGTGACGATGTCATCGCGGTCGAGGTAATCAAACGTCACCGGCGCGGTCCCCGCCCGGCTGAGCTCCAACGGCCCCGCGGCGATGAACCCCAACGCAGCCGTGAGTTGTGGTTCGTCAGGATAGAACACGTCCGCCGCCAGTTGTTCTCGAATAAAACGCGCCCACGACACGTCGGCGTTCAACCGATTAATCACGTAATCACGATATCGCCAGGCGTTGGGGCGCTTGATGTCGTGTTCACAGCCATGCGAGTCGGCAAAGTGAATCACGTCCAGCCAGTGCCGTGCCCAGCGTTCGCCGTACTGCGGTGCATCCAGCAGCCGATCGACCAGTTTTTCCCACGCCTTGGGATCGCGGTCGTTGACAAACGCATCAACTTCGGCCGGCGTGGGCAGGTAGCCGTGCAAATCGAGGTAGAGCCGACGGATCAACGTACGGCGATCCGCCAGCGGCGACCGGCGCAACCCCTTCGCTTGGAGCCGGGCGTCGATGAAATGATCAATCGGATGCACACCATTTGGAATTGCTGTGGGCTTGACCGGTGTGAGTGGTTTGAGAGACCACCAGTCGAGCGGGTCGGATTGATTCGGATTCAACGTCCGGGGGTCGGCCGCACCACGCCGGACCCACGTTTCCAAAAGGGCGATCTCCTGCGCGGTCAACTTTTTCTTCGGCGGCATCTGATGGTCTTCATCCGTCCAGCGCACCATCTTGATCAGCAAACTTTTCTCCGGTTCGCCCGGCACGATCGCCGGCCCTGAATCGCCGCCCTTGACCCAACCGGAACGCGAATCCAGCGCCAACCCGGCTTTCATTTTCTGCCCGTGGGAATGACACTGAAAACACCGATCACGCAACAACGGCTCAATCTTCGCCGTGAAGAATTCATCCGCCCGAACGGAGGCGGCTGAGATGAGAAGCAGAAGCATGAGAATCCATATTCTCATCCCGGCGGTTCCTTTCGATTGCACAGGTGGCTGGTGAGGAACATTTGTGTTCATTCCTTCACGCCGTTTGTGTGCTGCATGTCCGTCTACCGGAACGGCGGAGCGTCATAGTTTTTGCGTAAACGATTAAATTCCGCCTCCAACTTGGCGCGTGTTTCACGATAAGCCGGGGCATCGTGCACACTTGTCATTTCATGGGGATCTTTTTCCAGATCGAAAAGATTCCACTCTTTGGTTTTCGGGAAGTAGATCAGCTTGTGTTGCATGGTGCGCACACCGAAGTGCTGCGGGACGGCGTGTTCGCCGAGTTCGTAGTAGGCATAGTAAAGCGACTTGCGCCAGTTGATGTTCTGCCCTTTCATTAACGGTACCAGTGATCGGCCCTGTACGGCCTTGGGCGTTTCCAAGCCGGCCATGTCGAGAAATGTGGGCGCGTAGTCGATGTTCTGAATCAGTTCCTGCGGTCGACTCTTGGGTTGGATCACACCCGGCCAGCGAATAACAAACGGCATACGAAACGACTCTTCAAACATCCATCGCTTGTCGTACCAACCATGTTCGCCAAGGAAAAAGCCCTGGTCGGAGCAGTAAATCACGATGGTGTTTTTCGACAGGTCATGATCATCGAGGTACTTGAGGACGCGGCCGACGTTTTCGTCAACCGCTTTGACCGTGCCCAGATAATTGCGCATGTACCGGCGGTACTTCCAACGCACGATGTCTTTGTGGCTCATCTTGCCGGACGCGTATTGCTTTAGGAACGCCTGATTGCGCGGACCAAAATGAGCGTCCCAACGCTTCTTCTGCGCCGCGGTCATGCGGTTGTATTCGGGTGTGCCGTAACGGTCCGGCTTGGGCAGTTTGATGTCGCCCCGCTCATCCTTACGCACCTTGGCGTCGTACGCCCAATCGAAGTGGCGGTCGATCTCCATTTCATTGCGGGCGAGCGTACGGCTGCGGTTGGCGTAGTTGTCAAACAGGTTCGGCGGCTCGGGTATCTCGACGTCGTCGAACGCATCGAGATGCCGCAGCGCGGGCGCAAACGTGCGGTGGGGCGCTTTATGCTGACACATCAAAAAGAACGGCTTGTTCCTGTCGCGCTTGTCCAGCCAGGCGAGGGCCTTGTCGGTCGTTACGTCGGTGGCGTAACCTTCAACACGTTCGCGTTTGCCGTTCATGTGAATGAAGACCGGGTTGTAATAACTGCCCTGACCGGGAAGGATGTCCCAGTAGTCGAACCCGACGGGGTTGGATTTGAGGTGCCACTTACCGATGACGGCGGTGGTGTAACCGCCGGCTTGCAGCGCTTTGGCGACGGTCCACTGCTTGGCGTCGAAGTTGTTGCCGTTTCGCATGAAGCCGTTGATGTGACTGTGCTTGCCGGTGAGGATCGTCGCCCGTGACGGGCCGCAGATCGAATTGGCGCAGAACGAGTTGACGAATACGGCGCCTTCGTTGGCAATGCGATCGATGTTCGGCGTGGGCGCGACCTTCGCCAGCGGGCCGCCGTAGGCGGAGATCGATTTCACGGCATGATCGTCGGAGAAGATGAACACGATGTTGGGCCGACTGGTTTTTTTTATGCCCGTGTTGGTGTCCTTCGCCGCCGCGCTGACTGCAGCGTCGAACATTGCCAGCATTATGAGGATCGAAAAGATTCGAACAACCATGTGGGTTCCATTCGAGGGGTGTGTGCTTGGAGCCAACCGTCGCGCCGCAACAACTGACTGAGAATCCCTTTCATCGCATCTACCTTCAACACGGCGCAGTCCATTCGGGACATCGAATATCATAGACGATGGCCCGGAAATCGAATGCCAGGCGATGAACAGACGGAGAACGCCACCAACAACCAACACCCCCGAGACACGAAGTATGAACCACACGCTCTTTTGCATTCACACCGCCGTTCTGATCGGTTTGATCGGCTCCACCACCTTCGCCGGTGATCGTTGGACCGTTGACGGGCAGGACGAATGGACCGGCGCGGCGGCCAAACAAACGAACCTCGAATTCAAGGATGGTGTTGCCATCCCGAAAGACAAGCAGGCCACGTTCACCAGCAAGGTCCGGCGTTTCGACAAGAAGCGCAAGGCGACCTCGCTCCTGCTCGAACAGTCACCCATCTGGCAGAACTGGGAACCGATTGCCAACCTCGGACCGGCGAACTTGCAGGACGCGCCGGTGTTTCTGCGCATCGGGCCGAAGAACTACTGGGTGTTCGGCCGGTACGGCGGCGTGCGGCGAGGTAGGGGGCAGAACAAGAACCAACAGCCGGCAACATTCAAACCCGAGTCGGCGACGCTCGCTGGTTTTGAAAATGTCAAGTTGCAGACCACGCGTTGGGCCAATCAGTTCAACGCGCCCGGCGGGTTGAACAAAAGCAAAGGCGGTTACCACGCCTGGCAAAGCAAGGACATGGTCAACTGGGTGCATCACGGCCCGGTGACGGAAGGCTTTTCCCGTTGGGTCACTTCCGCGGAATACGTCGACGGCAAGGTTTACATTTACTACGACTACCCCAATGATCAGGACCCGCATCTTTACATCGACGACGACTTGACCGACGGTAAGCCGGGCAAAAACATGGGCATCGCGGTAAAAGATCCGTCGCACGGTTCCGACGCCGGCTTCATCCGCGACAAGCAAGGCCGCTTCCATTGCATCATTGAGGACTGGAGTCCGATCAACGCGTCGAAACGTTCGTGGGATTCTCCACTCGCCGGCCACGCAGTCAGCGACGACGGCATCAAGGATTTCAAGTTCGTCAAACCGGCGGTAGACAACCGAACAAAGAACACCGGCAAGACCGCCACGTACAGACACCCGCATTGGGTGAAGGAAGATCCCAAGCGATTCAAGACCAACATTGCCGAGTACCAGGTGCATCACCCGGAACAGGAAGCCTATGGCGACTGGGCTGCAATCTGTGTCGGCTCACAGTATTACCTGTTCGGCGACTACGACCCTGTCGGCGGACATCAGATGGCCGTTGGTTGGTTTACCAGCAACGACATCAACAAACCGTTCAAATGGTGCGACAAAATCGGCAATGGCCACCCGGACCCGGATATCGGCTTCGCCGAGGGTCGCTTCTATCTTTTCACGCAACAGAAAACAGACTGGGTCAGCACCGGCCCGTGGGTGGAAAAGGTCGAAGCCCGCGTGGGCGTTGACACCGACAATGACGGAAAGATCGATCAGTGGACCGACTGGCAAGCCGTGAAAGAAACCTACGACTACCACAAGACGCTTGCCAAGCATGTCGACAAAACGCCGGCAAAGTTGGACTTGTCCAAACTGCCGGAAGGCTTCGGCTTCGCGTTCGAGTTACGCATGACCGATACGACAGAGAATAAATCGAAGCCGATGATGGATAAGGTGGTGCTTGGGTTTGAGTGAATACCCAAATTGATGGTAGGAAGGGCGCTGCGATCGCCAAGAAGCCTACGCGATATCCCCACAGGAGACGTCCCGTGAATCGACGACCCATTCAACGCGGCAACTGCACCGCATCATGGATACCAATCAGCCTTGTGGTCTGCACAATAATCGCTGTTGCGATCCCATCAGCGCACTCGGCGACGGATGATCGGCCGAACTTCATCTTTTTCATCACCGACGACGTCTCGCACAACGACCTCGGTTGTTACGGCAACACCGCGATCAAGACGCCGCACCTCGACCGCATCGCCAAAGAGGGGCTTGTATTTGACAACGCGTACTTGACGATCAGCAGTTGTTCGCCCAGCCGATGCAGCATCATCACCGGCCGCTACCCACACAATACCGGCGCGCCGGAGTTGCACACGCGTTTGCCGGATGATCAGTTCAGTTTTCCGATCGCGCTGAAAGAGGCGGGCTATTACACCGCCCTGTCAGGTAAACACCACATGGGCAAAGCCGTCAACCGCGGGTTCGATAAAGTGTCCAACGGCAAGGGGCCGAGCAAGGCCGGTGACTGGGTCGACATGCTTCAAGAGCGCCCGAAGGACAAACCGTTCTTTTTCTGGTTTGCGTCCAGCGATGCCCATCGCGGCTGGGCGATCAATGACAAGGCGCCGACATACAAGCCGAAAGACGTGATCGTCCCGCCGTTCCTCGTCGACGGCGAACAGACGCGCAAAGATCTGGTCGGCTACTACCACGAAGTCAGCCGCACCGATCACTATGCCGGCGAGTTGATTAAGGAACTGAAGCGGCAAGGCGTCGCCGACAACACCTATTTGATTTATTGCACGGACAACGGCCGACCGTTCCCGCGCTGTAAAACACGCCTGTATGACAGCGGCATCAAAACCCCGCTCATCGTCTGGTGCCCCGGCAAGGTCAAACCAGGAAGAACATCGTCGCTGGTCAGTGCGATTGATTTCTCCGCCACAATCCTCGACCTCGCCGGGCTCAAACGGCAACCGACGATCCAGGGCGTCAGTTTCGCGAAGATTCTCACACACCACGAAGCTGTCACGCGCGACTTCTGTTTCGCCGAGCACAACTGGCACGTCTACCAGGCGCACCAGCGCATGGTCCGCACGGGCAAATGGCTATACATCAAAAACAACTATCCCGATCGGCAGGTGCTGTGCAAGGAATCCGATCCCACCTTCCCTGCCGGCAAGGAACTGTGGGAGGCGCACAAGGCCGGCAAACTCAAACCCGCGCAGAACGACATCTTCCTCAAGCCGCGCCCCAAAGAAGAACTTTACGACGTGACCAAAGACCCGTATCAGTTGCACAACCTCGCCCTGTCTGACGGACACGATGACGCGCTCAAAAAAATGCGCACCGTGCTCCAGCAATGGACGGACCAGACCGGTGACAGCGTGCCGGACAACCCGACGCCCGACCGCGACACCATCGACGGCAAACGCATCAAAGGCTGGAAACACCGCGAATTCCCGGGCAAATCGAAGAGCGCAACAACCATCAACCACACCGGCCCGGTGCGCGAGGATCCAAGCTGATCCGGTAATTGCTGTCCGGTCGATCACACCTCGTTGTGCCCGCGCAGGCGGAAATCCACGGTTTACCTCAAGGCATGGATTCCCGGGCGCGCGGCAATGACAGAGGAAAAGACATACAAATATGGTTGTCGCCATTTCCCTCTGACGTGTTCCGAATCTGCATCATGTCGGCTATCATGGAATACCAACTGAGGATGGCACCTATGCAAGCCAAGTCTCCAACGCGCGGGTTTTCGCTGATGGAACTGTTGGTGGTCATCGCGGTCATCACCCTGCTGATCGCAATGCTGCAACCCAGCTTGCGGAATGCGCGCGAATCAGCTCGGGATGCGCAATGTAAATCACAAATGCATCAGATCGGCAACGCGTTTTTGAATCTGTCAATCGAAAATGAAGACCGTTTGCCCGGTTTGTGGGGACCACCCTGGACCGGCGACACGCCGCACGGCGGTTCGTTCATGGGCAAAGAGGTGTTCACCGGTTCGTATCAACCCACACCGGCAGCGAAAGTCGGCACGCTCGTATCATTCCTTGGCGGCGAGGAATCAGCGCGGCAGGTTTACCGCTGTCCATCCCTTGGATTCGAAGGCTTCGGCAGCGGCATCGGCAGCAACGGCATGTTCGACTACACCATGTTCCAATGCTTCCCCGGGGCCAAAGTGCAGAACATTCGAAAGCAAGCGACCTACACCGATCCGAAAACAGGCCAGCCCGTTGACGTGCCGACGCCGATTATCCTCGAAGAAGATCCCGCGTTCGGTATCAACAAAAACTTCATCGACATGGGGCACACATCGATCAATCGATTCGCCACCACGCACCTCGGCCGATCCGGCAACTACGCCTCGATCGACGGCAGCGGACAGAAGATCATCTCCGGCACGGAACTGGGACCCGAAGGTTGGGACTGGACGATCCGCTCCGGCGGCGGCGCGGAAATCCTTCTCGGCATCGCGCGGCCGTATGGCGGTTGGGGGAATTGAACCGCAGAACAATCCGCCTTCATCGCTTTTTCCTCGGCGCTTTCTTTGCAACTTTTTTCACTGTCTTTTTACCAACTCCCTTCGCCGCCTTTTTTCGTGTCGTTGCCTTGGGTTTGAGTGAAGCGATATACGCGACACTTCGTGCGAACACCTTTTTCAACTCCCCCGTCGTTTTCAACAACGACGGCGGAACGGCCACGTATTCCTTCATGACGCGACCGTGCTGTTCGACGAGTTTCGTTTTGTATTTTTTGAGAAATGCTTCACGTTGCTCATCGGGTAATCGCAGGGCGAGTGTGCCGTCGGGGGTGAGGAAGCTGAACATGTGCCCATTGAGCGAAGTGTACGGCATGGCGGCGCCTTTGCGCTCAACGTCCGGATGCGTAGCGACCAATTTTTCGTAGCGTTCAAGTGCATTCGCGGGGATGTTCGATTTCTTTGCCATCATCGGTCCTCGGAAGTTGTGCCACGTGTCTGAAGCGATTCGATGAATTCGTTGTAAACAGCGCGATGATTGAACGACTGATCGGCCGGCGTGTCATGCACGAGTACGCCATAGGACAAGGTGAAGCGTTCACCCTTTTTAACGTAGGTCTTGACGTAGGGTTCGCGTCGTTCTTTGGGTTGTTTGGGAAACGGGTTGACCACAACGACGCCGTAGTCACGCGCGTGAAGCCAGGATGGACGTGGATTGACGGGACTGGGCATAACCATGACGCCCACGCGTCGGCTGTCGATCACACCGGCGTAGTCGACCCACTTCGCCTGCTTGCCCCAGACCTGAGCACCGTTCTTTTCACCCCGGTCGTTGAGAATCGTGCCGTTACCGCCTTGCACGCGGATAGGCGACGCCACGCGCACCGCAAGCCCGGACTCTTCCTGATCGCCAAAGTAAAAATCACGGTCCTTGGAGGAAAACGCGGCGTTGATGTTCACCAACCAACCTTGTTTCACGCGTCGAAACACATATCGCGTGATCTGTGTACAAACAACCTGTTTGCCGTCGCGGTTCATGTAGCGGTTGCGCGTGGTGAATGAACCGGACGTTTTGTCTCCCGTTGGCAGGTGCACGAACCCGTCGAAGATCACCTTGGATTGCAAGCGCCAGTAGTCGTTGCCGTGCACATCACCGAAGCCGATCCAGATACCGGGATGCATCACCGGATGATCGATGCCGTGCTCCCGGTTGTAGCCGACAGTTCGGTCTTCGGGTAATCGCGGTGGAAAGTTTCGCGTTACTTGAATGCCGGTGAGCGTGTTGACATTGACCAGGCTGCGTCGGGTGAGTTGGTCGTGCTTTTTCAGGTACGTCGCAATGCGCTTGCCTGCAAAATGAATGTCGAGCTGGTTCGGCGCGTTGCGAAATGAAAAGCCATCGCGGTCGCCGGTGATCTTTTGGCTCATCAGCCAGGCAGTGATGTCAGCGATCTGTTGCGGCGACATCGTTTTGCCGAAATCGCCCGGCATGACGGATAGTTTGGTCGTACGGCGCTCCAAAATGTCCTTCTTCGGGATCGCCACTGTTTTACCTGACACCAGCGCGAGCTTGACTTCGATGGCCGACTCTTCCAATACGACGCCAGCATGCACATCGCCTGATTCAGTGCCGATGATCTGCTGGCTGAATCCCTCCGTGATCACTTCACTTGGATGAAGAATAGAGCGAACGATGGCTTCGGCTGAACCTCGCGATCCCAGATCGGACAGGTCGGGCGCGAAGGTGTTACCTCGGTTCTCCATCCGGTGACAACGGTAGCAGC
>JANQKH010000165.1 GCA_028281215.1 Phycisphaeraceae bacterium
AACCTCCAACCGTTGCTCGACCGCATCACATCAAGCGATGCAGCAGGATTCTTCAAACACTGCGGATACTCGCTACAGTTGCAGTTGGTTTGATCTAAATGTCTGTCTCGCTGTTTTCTGAATCTCTTTCCTACTGTTTTTCTGATTCCCTGCCCAACTGTCCGTGGAAATGTTGGGTTTGTTTTTGGTTCAATTATTCAAATCAAAACGCACCACGACCGGCGCATGGTCCGAGCCCTTGAGCAGGTCTTTATCACTTAACACGACCGCCTTGTCTTTCACGGACAATTTCGCCAAGGCCTGGCTTGCCATGACGTAATCGATTGTGCTGCGGAACGGTTCGTTCAGATACGTGATGCGCTGGTCGGGGGGCAGGTGTGCGTGCAGGTCGGTCAAACTACCGGGAGGGTCGGATTCGCCGCCTTTCAATAACGCTGCGATGGGTTTGCTGTCCGGCGTGTCGTTGAAGTCGCCGGTGATGGCGATCCATGCTTGCGGGTCTTTCTTGAGTTGATCGTCAATGATGTTCTTGGCCATGGTCGCCTCGGCGGTGCGCCATTTGGTGGATTGCTGGTCTGCCTTGTTCACCGTGCGCTTGCTCTTCATGTGCATCACGAACAGGTCAAGGGGCTTGTTCTGCGTTACCGCGAGGCGCACGCGCATCAGGTCGCGGGCGAAGTACCATGTGTTCGCTTCGCCGGGCAGCGAAAGTTTACGGAACTTGTAGCTGGTCACGCTTTGAATGGGCACGCGACTGATCACACCGACGTCGATGCCGCGCTTGTCGTTGCCGCGCCCGACGACGACGTAGTCGTATCCCATGCCCGGCAGCATTTCATCCACAAACGCGCGCAGCACGCCTTCGTTTTCCACCTCCTGCACGGCAATGACATCGGCGTTCAGCGACTTCAACAACTTCGCCAGCGCTTCCAACTCCTTGCGTGGCTTGACCCGCGTGGTTTCGTCCTTCACATACGGATCGTCCCACACGTCGAACAGGTTTTCGAGGTTGTACGTTGCCAGCGTAATCTGTTTGCGCGATTCGTTCTGTGCGAATGCTCTTTGCGAGCACAGCGACAGGAGGAGTGCAACAAGTGGTAATGACGCGATGTGAAAGCACTTCATAGCAGATGCCTCGGTTGAGAATCTGCATAGTGTAGTGGTGGAAATCACGCATGTGTGAGCGTTCGATGCGTTTGGCGGGCGATCGAAGATCGCCGATTCATCGTTCCACGATAGGATCAAGCAGCGATCTTTGATCGTCCGCGAAACTCATAGAAACCGATTTGCCCAAGTGGACAGCATCAGCAGGGCGAACAGCCGATGTGTGTGGTCCGGTTTTTCGTTGATGTGTTCTTCGAGCAGTGTTTCGACGGCGTAGCGGTTCACATCGAGTTTGCTCAGGTCGCCTTCGAGGATATGTTCGGTGAGTTTACGATGGAGCGGTCCGCGGAACCATTGACCGATCGGCAAAGCAAAGCCGCGTTTTTTTCGTTTGACGATGGACACAGGCAAACCGAGGTCGGCCGCCACGTCGCGCAGCAAACCTTTGGGCCGCCCGCCCGGCATCAGCACACTCGTCGGTAGGTGGCCCGCCAGGTCACACACTTCGGTGTCGAGTAACGGACATCGCACTTCGAGTGCAACCGCCATGGAGGCACGGTCCATTTTGCGGAGCAGTTCAAACGGCAAGTAGTGGCACAAATCCCACCGCATCGCGGAGTGCGCGGGATCATAATGCCCAGGCCAGTCAGGCACGCCGGGTGGGTTTTGCCCGTCTCGGTCGGTGACGGGCGAGACGCCGGTCCCACCTGACAATACATCCCCAAATCCCATCGCCGTAATCTGTTCATCACTGAACAATTGAATCATGCTCAGATACTGCTGCGCCTCCGATTTAAATTGCGCCGCCCGCACGAGCCTCGCCGCGCGCAGGCGTTTTGATTTCGGATTCGCACTGCGCAGCAGTGACAGGGGTATGCGCCGTATTCCGCCGCGCCAGCGTCGCAGCCAGCGCATGGCGAAGTAGCGATCATATCCGCCGAACAGTTCGTCGCCGCCGTCGCCGCTAAGTGCGACCTTTACGTAATCGCGAGTTGTGCGGCTCAGCCAGAACGTCGGCAGGATCGAACTGTCGGCTGTCGGTTCGCCCATCAGTTCGATCAAGCGTTCGACGTCGGCGATCACTTTGTCGTGTGGCTCGGCGATCAACTCCGTGTGATGCGTGCCGATGTGCCGGGCGACCTCCATTGCGAATCGACTTTCGTCGTAAGCAATATCCGGCATCGCGACGCAGAACGTTTTCAACGGCGGCTCGCCGCGCGATAGCAGTTCCTTGTTGGCAATCGCCGCGATCACCGACGAATCAATCCCGCCCGAAAGGAAACACCCCAGCGGCACATCGGCATCGAGGCGCTTGATCACCGCGTCTTCGATCAATTCACGCGTGGCGCGCACCGCGCCCAGCGACGTGCTGTTCTTGCTGATCGGCGGCGGTTGCCAGTATTGACCCGTCTGCGTCCGCCCACGGTCATCCACGGTCATCCAATGCGCCGCAGGCAGTTCCTGCACGCCTTCAATAATGGACTGCTCAAACGTGTAACCATATCGCAGGTAGTTCAGCAGAGCGGTCTGACTGACGCGCAACGGTGCGCCTGTTGACTTTCCGTTTTGAGACGAAACCGCAAACGCACTGATAAGGCTGGCGAAGGTCAACTGCTTTCGATCCTGCGACCATCGCAGGTAAAGCGGCTTCTTGCCCATGCGATCACGGCACAGGAAAAGCGACCGCGCCGATGCGTCGTACACTGCAAACGCGAACATGCCGTGCAGGTGTTTGGGCAGTTCCGTGCCCCATTGCCGGTAGCCGTGTACGAGCACTTCGGTGTCGCAGTGAGATGAATTGAAGCGATGGCCGAGCGCTTCAAGTTGTTTTCGCAGCGCGCGATGGTTGTAGATTTCGCCGTTAAAGACGAGCGTTAACTCCCGGCTGCGCTCGCCGCCGACGGCGCTGGTCACGCCCATCGGCTGATCGCCGCCGAGCAGGTCGATGATGCTTAGGCGCGTGTGTACCAACTGGCAGCGCCCAAACTCGGCGATGCCTTGCCCATCTGGCCCACGATGGCGCAACGCCGATTGCATCGCCAACCCGCGCGACCGGTCGATCGGCTGATCATCAAAACGAAAAATGCCGGCGATTCCACACATGAATGAAATCCAAAGGGCCAGCACGATCTACCAGGGCGGACTTAGTGTTGTCGTGCGACGTAGAATAATCCCGATGCGTCGATGGAGTTTTCATTCTCTTTCACTTGTGTCTTACATTATCCTCATCGTGACATGTTTCAGTTGGCTTGAGAGTTGGAACTGTTGCGCTTGTCCAATCCCTTTCGCTGAGATTGATGTCGGTCATTTTCGCGGGTATTGGTTTATCGGCAAGGGCGAGGCGGACGTTGTGGCGACAAACACGTCTATCCTAATGGACGTGAACAGTGCCGTCGGCGAACTGTATCTGGATTCCATGTACAACGGCCGGCTTCCGCTCTATGCCATGGACCTCTATTGGCGCCCGCAGACCAGCGGTGAATGGATATTTGTGATGCAACCGTGGTTTGTTTTCCTTGGCAGCAGCGTCTTGCCGGTGATTTGGTTGATTCGGATTAAACGAATCCAGCGACGCAGACAATGGGCGTCATTGAACCGTTGTGCCAAGTGTGGTTACGACCTGCGCGCGACATCCGGTCAATGTCCTGAATGCGGCACAGAAGTTCACACAACAGAGCTGGGGCAACGCTAACAATCCTTTCCTGCTTTCCTGCTTTCCTCAGAGGCCAACCGCTTACTCACTTGGCGGCTTTTGATGATGCGTCTGCACACGCAGGTTCAGTTCTTTCAGTTGCATGTCATCGACCGGCGACGGCGCTTCGACCATGAGGTCGCCGCCCATCTGGGTTTTGGGGAACGCGATGACGTCGCGGATGTTGGTCGTGTCGCACAGGTGCATAAGGATGCGGTCGAGCCCGAACGCAAGCCCGCCGTGGGGCGGCGCGCCGAAACGCAAGGCGTCGAGCAGGAAGCCGAACTTCGCGCGGGCTTCTTCTTCGTCGATGCCTAGCAGATTAAACACTTTTTGCTGCACGTCGCTGCGATGAATACGGATTGACCCGCCGCCCAACTCGCTGCCGTTGAGCACGAGGTCGTAGGCTTTACTCAGCGCCTTGCCCGGATCGTTTTCAAGTAGTTCCACATCTTCATCGCGTGGCGCGGTGAACGGATGGTGCAGGCTGTCCCAGCGTTTTTCGTCTTCATTCCACTCGATGAGCGGGAAGTCGACAACCCATAGCCATTTCCACTGGCCGGGTTGGATCAGTTCGAGGTCGTGCGCGATTTTGATGCGGAGTTCGCCGAGCACGCGGTGGACGATGTCCGGTTTCGCCGACACGCCGAAGCAGATCAGGTCGCCGTCTTCGGCGCCGAGCCGTTCGATCAGCGGGGCGGTCACGGGCTCAATGAACTTGGCCACGCCGGTGGCAAACTTGCCGTCTTCAATCTTCGTGACAGGCAACCCGCCGGCCCCGAACTGCTTGACCCATTCGGCGTAACCATCGGTCTGTTTACGGGTGAGTGTCGCGCCGCCGGGCACGCGGATCGCCTTGACGATGCCCCCTTCGGCAATCGCGCCGGTGAACACTTTAAACTCAGTCTCTTTGACGATGTCACTGACATCGACCAGTTCCAGTCCGAAGCGCAGGTCAGGCCGATCGCTGCCGAAACGGTTCATCGCGTCGGCGTAGCTCATGCGTTCGATTGGCGGCACGTCGAGGCCGAGCACTTCCTTCCAGATGCGACGAATCAAGCCTTCGCAGCAGTTCATCACGTCGTCCGGATTCACAAAGCTCATTTCAAGGTCAACTTGTGTGAACTCCGCCACGCGGTCGGCACGCGGGTCTTCATCGCGGAAGCAGCGCACAATCTGTACGTACTTCTCCATGCCCGACATCATCAGCACCTGTTTGTACAACTGTGGACTTTGCGGCAGCGCATAAAATTTTCCGCTCTGCACGCGCGATGGCACAAGAAAGTCGCGCGCGCCCTCCGGTGTCGAACGACAAAGGTAAGGCGTTTCGATTTCGAGGAAGCCGTGCTCGTCGTGGTAGTCACGAATGATCTTCGTGACCTGATGCCGCACGCGCATGTTCTCCTGTAACAGGTCGCCGCGCAGGTCGATGTAGCGATACCGCAGCCGCGTCTCTTCTTTCACCTTGCTCGCGTCCTGCGGCGTGAAAGGCGGCGTGTCCGACTTTGCCAGCACTTCGAGTTCTTTCGCTTCGACCTCGATCGCGCCGGTTTTCATCTTCGGATTGGTCAGGCTTTCGCCGGTGTCGGGGTTGACGCCGCGCTCGAGCACTTCGCCCTGCACCCAGATCACGTCCTCGTTGCGCAGCGTGTCTGCCAGGTCGTGTGCCGCTTGATTCTCCGGATGGAAAACAATCTGCGTGATGCCGTCGCGGTCGCGCAGGTCGATGAAGACAACGCCGCCGTGGTCGCGGTAATTATTCACCCAGCCGGCAAGGGTCACGGTTTGGCCGACGTGTTCAGGGCGAAGTTCGCCACAGGTGTGGGAGCGTGGTCGCATCGGGAGGCTTTCGAGGTGGGATAAGGGTGAGGGTTCGGGGATCAGGGATCACGAGTCGGTTGCCAGGCGGGGTGACTTCGGTCGCCTTGCACATCGACCTGTATTCATTCAGCCTTTATAAGTTCTGGCGTTATCGGGTTTTTAAGCGGTTTTCACGCGGAATCCGCAGGGTCGAGGATGATAGCAGCACGATCGGGGAAGTTCCATGTAGACCGCTTGTCCAATGATGCACCGGAAATGACGAATTGCAAGTATCGCTATCAAACCCTCCAGCCTCGCGCCCTTTCTCCCTTCCGCCTTCCCACTTCTCACTTCACGCCCTAAACTTCCCTCATGTTCACCGGCATCATCACCGCCAAGGGCCAAATCGTTTCCCTCACGCCGAACAGTTTCGGCGTGCGGCTGGTGATCGATCCCAACCCTGCTGGCGGAACCCTGCCTGAAGCATGGCTTCACTTTCCAAATGAAGGTGACAGTGTTGCCGTCAACGGTTGCTGCCTCACCTACGCGCCGCAGGCGGGCGACGCGGCGAACCACCTTGGCTTCGATGTCATCAAGGAAACACTCGACAAAACATCGCTCGGCAACCTGGCCCCGAATAGTTGGGTGAATCTGGAATTGTCGCTCACTGCCAGCACGCCGATGGGCGGCCACTTCGTGCAGGGTCATGTTGACGGTCTCGGTTGCATCGCTGAGATCAAGAAGACCAGCGAGGAATGCGTGGTCACCATTGAAACACCGGCCGAGTTGATGCCCTTCGTTGTGCCCAAGGGTTCGATCACCATCGACGGTATCAGCCTGACCATCGCCCGCGTGGATATCGGGCAACATCAGTTCGCTGTCGCCCTCATTCCGACCACGCTCAATTTGACCACGTTGGGCGATGCGAACATCGGTGACACCGTCAACCTCGAAACGGACATTATTGCCCGCACGGTCGTGCACTGGCTCGAAGCGAAGTTCGGCGCGGGCGGTTCACCAGCCGGTGTCACGATGGAAAAACTCCGCGACGCCGGATTTGTTCAATAATGGACAGGGAGGGGGAAGTAAGAAGGTCAACGTTTGAGACGGAAAACCGTAAGTGGGAAGTGAGAATTGAGACGTGAGGCGCAAGGTTCCGCCGTCCGTTTAGCAGGCGATCGATGATCGCCATTCCCCACTGTGCACGATGCCGG
>JANQKH010000205.1 GCA_028281215.1 Phycisphaeraceae bacterium
ATCACCCCGGCTTCGAAAAGTGGTCATGCTGGCCAAGGAAATCGGTCTTTTTATTCCTGCGCGATTGGTGACTTTCACTGTGGTCTGCGCGGCTTCAGCAAAGACGCGGCGCTGCGTATGGAATTGCAAACGACGGGAATGGAATTCGCCAGCGAAATGGTGGTCAAAGCCACACTGATGAAGATGAAGATCTGCGAGGTGCCGACCACGTTGTCACCGGACGGTCGAAGCCGGGCGCCACACCTGCGAAGTTGGCGGGATGGTTGGCGTCACCTGCGCTTCCTGTTGATGTACAGCCCGCGCTGGCTGTTCCTCTATCCGGGCATCTTGCTGATGTTGATCGGCGCGGTGCTGGGCGGATTGGTGGCCGGCGGGCCGTTGCAAATCGGCGGCGTTACGCTTGACATTCACACATTGCTCTACGCGTCAGGCATGGTGGCGATCGGTTTCCAGGCGGTGATCTTTGCGGTGTTCACCAAAGCGTTCGCGATGAACAGCGGGCTGTTGCCGCCCGATCCGAAAATGGAACGGCTGTTCAAAGTGGTCACGCTCGAAAAAGGTCTGATCGCCGGCCTTGTGCTGCTGGTGCTCGGCATCGCCGGCACGATCGCGTCGATCGCCGTGTGGGGCGGCGAGTCGTTCGGTGACCTTGACCCACAACAAACCATGCGGCTGGCGATTCCATCCGTGCTGCTGCTGATGCTCGGGCTCGAAAT
The DNA here is from genome assembly GCA_028281215.1 of Phycisphaeraceae bacterium. Taxonomy (GTDB): domain Bacteria; phylum Planctomycetota; class Phycisphaerae; order Phycisphaerales; family Phycisphaeraceae; genus JANQKH01. The sequence continues at coordinate 717 of JANQKH010000205.1, forward strand.
CTGTTTGTCGAGTTTCTTCCTGAGCGTGCTCGGCCTCAAGCGCGGTAATGTCCGCAAGGATGAGGCGGATTGATCGAGCCCATCACTTGATCGCACCGGCATCGATCACACGCTGGTGCAGTTTTTTCAACCTGGCGGCATCGAGCTTGATCATGCCTCGATCGTACGTCATCGAGCCGTTCACTTCGATTTCGACCCCAGACGCCTGGACCATTGTCGCCCGTTCGCGTGTGAATGCAGAATGCTGTTTCGTAAGGTGCGTCCAACATTCAATCTCATCGGTGATTCGTCTATCATTGAGCACCGACCATGAACGACCACGATCCACTCCATGACGACCCCGGTGCGGACGATGTGAACCCCGAGCCGACAGCGGTTGACGACAACGGTGATGCGCTCGATTCCGATATTGATGCGCGTGAAGCCGTCGGCAGCGAATCAACTGACTCAGCCAACGATTCCAGCCCCGATGCTGACAATGACCCCGTTCCGTTCGTCAGCATTCACCGCTTGTGGGTGCGCTACGGCAAACTGGACGCGGTCAAAGGTGTGTCGTTCACCATTCCGCGCGGTGAAGTGTTCGGCTTCATCGGTCCCAACGGCGCAGGCAAGTCTTCCACGATCAAGGTGCTCGCCACGCTCATGAAACCAACCGCCGGCACGGTGAAGATCGGCGGCGTCAATGTACTCGATGACCCGCGCAAGATTCGACAACGCATCGGCTATGTGCCCGACTTCTTCGGTGTGTATGAAGACCTGACTGTCAAGGAATACCTGCACTTTTTCGCCGCGGCATATCGGCTTGACCGTGGCGCCCGGCAACGCGTTGTCGACGATGTGCTCGCCCTGACCGACCTGACCCACAAGTATGAAGATCAGGTCGACGCTTTGTCGCGCGGCATGAAACAACGGCTGGGCCTGGCGCGCGTGCTGTTGCATGACCCCGACCTGCTGCTGCTCGATGAGCCGGCATCCGGGCTCGACCCGCGAGCGCGTATCGAGATTCGTGAGCTGCTCAAAGAATTGAAAAACATGGGCAAAACGATTCTCATCTCCAGCCACATCCTCCACGAACTGTCGCACCTGTGCACGCGCATCGGCATCATCGAACAGGGCCAACTTATCACGGACGGTTCACTCGATGAAATCTACAGTCAACTCGCGCTCCGCCGCGTCGTGCATGTGCAGTTGGCCGACGTGCATGACGGGTTGATCGATGCAATCGAACGCATCGAAGGCGTCAGCGAAGTGCGGCGGGAAGTGGGTCGCCTTGCCTTGAGGATTGATGAAAACGTGATTCAAACCGAGGACTTACTGACCCGATTGGTCGAAGCCGGCGCGAAAGTGCGCATGTTCCAGCCGGAAGTGATGGACATGGAGACGGCGTTCATGAAGCTGACGGAAGGGAAGACGAGTTAGGAGGACGAAGGCAGAAGAGGTGAGGAAGGTAGGGGGAGGTACAGAATGGGGAAGCGGCAACGATCAAGACTTCGCCTCAATCCCATATCTATGCATTCCTCTACATTCTCTATCTCCTTTACCTTTCATACCTCCTCTACTTCCGCAACGATCGAATCATCGCCAACTTGCGCGCCGTCGGCGTGAATCCAAGCTTGCGATACAACGTCATCGCCGGCTGATTAAGTTCGTCGACGGCGAGCACGATCTGTTTCACACCTTGCGCGTGAGCCGTGTTGATCGCATGCTGCACAAGGCGCCGACCGAGCCCTTTTCCGCGAGCGGCCGGCGCGAGGCCGAGGTAGACGATTTCCATCCCCTGCCGGTTGAGCACGCGGTTGAGCAACAGCACACCGACGGACTCGCCGTTTGCCGTGAGCACCATCCAATGGTCGGGATCAAACTCACCGGTCGCCTGATGCCCGTCGATGATGTCATCCATCTCTCGCATGCCGATCAACCCGGGGCAGTCGGCGGTCTGTTGATAGCTGGCGAGAATGGCATCGACGAACAGCGCGCGGTTGTCGCCTGTCCAACGGTGCGCCTGCAAGGTTGGCTCATTCGTCAGGTCGACACGGTTGCGCTCGGTCGGGCGTTGCATGTAAACCAGGTGCGCGAGTTTGTGAAATCCCGCAGACGTCAACGCCTCGGCCTCGCGTGATTGACTCGGCTCCAGCAGCGCCTGCGCCAAATGCACATCGTCCGTATCCTGCACCGCGAGCGCGCGATGGATCAGCGTCGACACGATCGGTTGCTTGTCGGCATCGTCAAGCAAGGGGGAGACAAACACGATGGCCGTGCGGCCGGGACTTCGCACCAATAGCAGGGATGCGATCGCTTCGCCTTCGGCGTCGGCTCGAAACGCGCCCCAGAAATCCTGGAGATCAAGTGACTGACTCGCCGTCGACCCGAAAAACTGGTCGACCGCGGTGCGGCTACTGTGTGCATTGCCGGTCATCAACAGCGTCATCATTTCGCGGCGACGCACGACCGGTACCGGCGCAAAAACCACGCCGGCCAACGGGTCGGCCTCGCCACTGAACGCGAATCGGTCGTCGAGTGTCGCCATGTTAGATCGCCCTGCACATCATACGATCGAACGGCAAGGTGCGGGAACAACTGTTGCGGTGTGTCGTCACGCGAACAAGTCCATCACCGGCGAGCCCGGTCGCACGAAGTGAGGTCGACCGTTCATGTCGTCCAACACTTGGGTTTCCGGGACGCCGAGCGCATGGTAGACGGTGGCGATCAGGTCTTTGGGTGCGACGGGATTCTCGGCGGGGTAGGCCGCGTGTTTGTCGCTTCGGCCGTAGGCGAACCCACCCTTGAACCCGCCGCCGGCGAGGATGGAAGTGAAACAGCCGGCCCAATGATCACGGCCGTCCCTGCCGGCGCCGGCGTCGCTGGAGCGCTGCCCGACGCGCGGCGTGCGACCGAACTCTCCTGTCCACAGCACCACCGTGTCGTCTAACATGCCGCGTGATTTCAAATCATCGAGTAACGCGGAAAACGCCTGGTCGGCGACGGGCATCAGCCGCGATTTGAGATCAATAAAGTTTCGGCTGTGCGTGTCCCAGTACACGCTCACGTTTTTGATACCGTCGTTCGGCCAAAACACGGTGACCAGCGGCACACCGCGCTCGACCAGCCGGCGCGCTTGCAGGACGGATTGTCCGTGCGGGTTCATACCGTAGCGCTGCCGGATTTTGAGCGGTTCGTCTTCGAGGTTGAACGCGCCGCGCTGAGAGGCGGCGCTGGTAAGCAGGTCGTACGCGCGTCGGCTGTTCACGTCCTGCGCTTCAAACGCCGGTAGGTTTGCTACAAGCCGGCGGTCGAGTTGCTTCATCAGGTCACGCCGCAGCGCCAATCGCTTCACCGACAGTTCGGGATGCGGCGACACTTCGGCCACTTTGTAACCCGGCTTGCTCGGGTCGGCGTCAATCGTCAGCGGATCGTGCACGGGCCCCAGCCAGCCGGCGAACTGACCCTGGCTTTGCTCGACGAATCGCGGCACAGTGTTTTCAAGTTTGGGCCGCATGGAAATGAACGGCGGCAACGCGCCTTGCTCACGCCGCACGCTGGACAACACAGAACCCATGTGAGGCCACTGCGCGCGTTTGTCCGTATCGCGCGGCGGCGCCATGCCGGTAAGCAGGTAATGCGTCGACGGGGTGTGGTCACCGTTGTCATGCGTCATCGACCGCACCACCGTGAGTTGGTCCATGCGTTTGGCGAGCATCGGCATGTGTTCGCAAATCGACATGCCTGGCACATTCGTACGAATTGGTTGGAACTCACCGCGAATGTTCGCCGGCGCGTCAGGCTTCATATCAAACGTGTCCTGATGCGCCGGCCCGCCCCACATGAACAACACGATGCACGCCTTGGCCCGACCGAAAGAACCACGCTTGGCCTTGGCAACCTGCACCGACTGTGCCGCGGAGGCCTCATGGCGGAGCAGGTCGCTCAACGACAGTCCAAGCAAACCCAACCCACCGGCACGAAGCAGTTCGCGCCGATTGCATCGCCGCGCTCGACGAAACGACGAACAGGTTGGATCGAATGCCTGGGCCATGGTCGCAAGCCATTATACGCCTGTGAGTACCTACCCCATCATCGGCTGGATTGCTGGTTCAAGTCGCATCGTGGTGTGGAGCGACCGTCGTATTCGCTCATTGATTGCGAACAACAGACCTAATCTGACCTAGCCAAACCCAACCGCTTCGATTACGCTTGCGGTATGTCGACCGCCTCGTCGCAACCTGCTCCATCGCAAGCCGCAAAGGATGAATCGGACCTGCTTGATCTGCTCAAGCATCACTTTGGCCATGAGCAGTTTCGGCCGATGCAGGGTGATGTGGTGCGGGACGTCATTGCCGGACGGGACACTGTGGTCATCATGCCGACCGGCGGGGGTAAATCGCTTTGCTACCAGTTGCCCGCGCTCGTGCGCGACGGGGTGACGCTGGTCGTGTCGCCGTTGATCGCGCTGATGCAGGACCAGGTACAGGCGTTGACCAACAACGGCATTGCCGCGACGTTTTTGAATTCCACGCTGGATGAACGGACTGCCGATCAGCGTGAGCAGGCCGCGATTGCCGGTGAGTTCGATCTGGTTTATATGGCGCCGGAGCGGCTGTTCAGTGGTCGGGGCCGACGGCTGATCGAACAGTTGAATCTGTCGTTGATCGCGGTCGACGAAGCGCACTGTATTTCTGAATGGGGTCACGACTTTCGGCCGGAATATCGCCAACTCGGCGAGTTGCGTCATCGGTACGGCAACGTACCGATGGTGGCGCTGACGGCGACGGCGACACCGCGCGTTGGGGATGACATTGTCGCCCAACTCGCGTTGCATAAACCGGCGGTGTACCGCGCGGGTTTCGAGCGTGCGAATCTGTTTTACGAAGCACGGCCGAAGCAACGTGTGTTCGAACAAGTGATGCGTTACCTGAACGACAACCCGGATCACGAAGGGATTATTTACTGCCTCAGCCGCACCGGCTGTGAATCGATGGCAGACAAACTGAAGGGTAAAGGCGTCGCGGCGCTGCCGTATCACGCCGGACTCGATGCGGACGTTCGTGAACAGAATCAGCATGCGTTCGTGTACGGCGAAGCGCGGGTGATCTGCGCGACCATCGCCTTCGGCATGGGCATTGACAAACCGGACGTGCGCTTTGTGATTCACACCGATCTGCCGCGACATATGGAAGGGTATTACCAGGAGACCGGCCGCGCCGGCCGCGATGGTTCACCCGCTGATTGCATTCTGTTTTTCTCACACGGCGACCGACACAAACTCGAACGGTTCATTGAAGAGAAACCATCAGCCGCGGAACGTGAACACGCGATGTGGCAACTCGATCGCATGGTGCAATTCGCCTATACCACCGGTTGTCGCATGGTGCCGTTGCTGGACTACTTCGGTGAAATCCACGAAGGACGCTGCGATCACTGCGACAACTGCCGGTTCCCGCCCAAGCAAAGCGATGCCACCGAAGACGCACGCAAACTGCTCAGCACTGTGGCTCGCACGGAGCAACGATACGGCCTCACACACGTGATCAACGTGCTGTGCGGCGACGAAAACGATCGCATCCTCCAGCGCGAACACCATCGGCTCAGCGTGTTCGGCATCGGTAACGACCGCACCAAGGCACACTGGCGCCGCGTTGCGGAAACGCTGGTCCACAACGGCCAACTCGCGCAAACCAACGACGACTACCGCACCACCTACCTCACCGAAGCGAGCATGCCCGTTCTGCGCGGTGAAGCGAGCGTGACCATCACCGAACCCCGCGTGCTCAAAAAATCAACCACGCGAAAGGCCAGAACGCTCACCGTCGAGTTCGACGAATCGCAGATCGATCCCAAACTGTTCGAGGCCTTGCGCCAACTGCGCATGCAACTGGCCAACGAACAGGGCCTTGCGCCGTACATGGTGTTCGGCAACGCCTCGCTCAAGCACATGGCCGTCGCCAAACCCACCACCAAACAGGCGTTTGCCGCCATCGTCGGCGTCGGCGATTTCAAATTGGACAAGTACGGTGACGTGTTCATCGAAGCCATCGCGGCGCATGAAGCGGATTAAGAAATCGGTCTCACGCAAAAGCGCCCAGGCACGAGGGAAGGCGATCAGGTGGGTGTGAACTTATCTCCCGCGTCCAAAACAAGAAATTCGCTATATTCCCTTCCCCCAACCTTCCCCCGCCTTCGCGACTATGCGCCTTGGCGTGAGGCGCACACGGAACACCACACCATGCAAGCCACCGCTTACTACCTCGACCAACCCGGCGGCACGTTCACTGCGACGGAAGAGACCGTTGGCGAACCCGGCCCCGGTGAAGTGCGTTTACGCATCGCCAAAACTTCCGTATGCCAGTCGGACGTCGTGATTTACAAGCAAGGTCTGCCGCGCATTCTTGAATGGCCTGCGATCCTGTTGCATGAAGTGTGTTGCTATGTTGACGCCGTAGGCGAGGGTGTGACCAAATTCGCCGAAGGCGATCTGGTGGGCATCGGTTGTGATATTCCCTGTGGTGATCTCGAGTGCATCTACTGCGGTCGCAACGGTACCGGTGACTGGACAAGTTGTCCCAACACCCAGGCAACCGGCCACGAGTTCCCCGGCTTCGCGCGCACGCATGCCATCCTGCCCGCATGGTTCGTTGAACTTGGACCGATCGTGAAATTCAACCCGGACGTCAAACCCGACCACGCCTGCCAACTCGAACCGCTCGCCTGCTGTCTCGAAGGCATGACCCGTGTGAACAACTGCATCGAAAACCGCATCGTCGTGCTCATCGGCGCCGGTTCGCAATCAACCTACGCCCTGCAATGCGCCCAGGCGATGAACGCGCGGAAGATTATTCTGGTCAACCGAGGCATTGAACGACTCGAGCGCGTGCTGCGCGATTTCGGGGACGACACCGTCGTCGGTGTCCGCTGGGATGACGACGTGGTCGACAACGTGCTCAAGGAATGCCAACCGTTCAACGAGCCGCACTTCATCATGGTCAACGCGCCGGCGAAACCGGCGTACGAACTCGCGCCGAAGCTGATGGGCTACGGCACGGTGCTTGACGGCCACGCCGGCGTCAAGGGTGCCGACGGCAAACCGCGCATCCCGCATGAGGTCGATCTGAATAACGACATCCACTACCGCCTTCAATGCTACCAGGCGACGCACGGCTCCAGCATGCGCGGCATCGAACTGGCCGCGCAGTTCATTTCCGAAGGCCGACTGCCCAAACTTGACCTGATGACCAACGAAACCGAACGGTTCCAACAGGATGAACTGGACAAAGCCATCGCCCGCGCTGCCGATTCCGACAGTTTGAAAGTGATCATGGATTGGGAATGAAACCTGCGGCTTTCGATCGCTTATGATTCCCTGCAATGTTGAACCTGGCCGCCTACCTGCACGACATTGATCCGTTTGCCATTCATGTGTCCGGCAACTTCGGATTGCGGTGGTACGGCCTGTCCTACCTGACCGCGTTCTTCTGTGGCTACATCTTCACACGACGCATCACCAAGGTCGGCATCTCGTCGCTCAAACCCGTCGAAGCGCTGGACTTTGTAATCAACGTGGCGATCGGCGTGGTGGTCGGCGGCCGACTCGGATACGTGATCTTCTACAAGCCGCACCTGCTCATCGAATTCTCAAACGAAGCGCCATTCTGGGGCGTGTTCCAACTCAGCGGCGGCGGCATGTCCAGCCACGGCGGCATGATCGGCGTGGCGGCAATCGTCTGGTTCTATGCGTGGCGGCGCAAAGCCAAACTCAGCGGCTCACTCACCTGTCTCAAATGCAAGTACGACTTATCCGGCCATCCCATCGTCGGCTCATGTCCTGAATGTGGCGCGCCGTTTAATCAGGAACTGACCATCACGAACCACCCGCGCTGCCGTGGTTGCAAGCAGGATTTACACGGCCGGAAATACAACGCGGGTTGCCCTAGCTGTGAATTGGCCGTCCACGACAGTTGCCCCAACCATCGCTGGTTGCACTTGTTTGATTTCACCGCGCTCACCGCTGCGATTGGGTTTTTCTTCGGCCGCATCGCGAATTTCATCAATGCCGAACTCGTCGGCCGAACATGCAATGACGACCTACCTTGGGCGGTGAAGTATCCGCAGGATATGAAAGGCTGGTCGATCGAAAAGTTGTCGAAGCTTTCGAGCGTGATCGAACAGGTCGGCATCAGCGCTGCCGACTGGACCAAGGCGTTGACCGGCGGGGATGGCAGGCTGATCGACACCGGCGTCTCGAAACTGATTAGCGCGATTCAGGAAGGCGGCCCACGCGCCGATGCCATCGCACCGGTGATCAAACCGTTGCTCACACCGCATCATC
>JANQKH010000210.1 GCA_028281215.1 Phycisphaeraceae bacterium
GGAATCGTGTAAGTTTGAGATTCGCTTACGGCGCCTTGGGTAGCGTCTGTGCCTTGCGCACCAGCGACATCAGTTCTTTGGCCTTTTGATCGAGCGGCAGTTGTTCGACGACCGGTTGCAGCACAAACTCCAGCCGTTTGAGGCTGCCGTCGGTGGTGTGTTCACTTTCGCGCATGAGCTCAGCGAATTCCGCAGCGCAAGCTGCAAGATAAAAATGCGGGTGGCTGGCGGGTTTGCGGTCCCGAATCAGGTCGTTGGAAAGGGCGTAGGAAATCTCCTCGACCTTCTCGGTCTCAACGTTCTGGTAGCGCACATAAACCGTACCGATCGGCGCCGACGCATCGCCTTCAAGTTCGACTTCATATAACGCGGTAGACGACTGGCCGCTGCCGACTTCGCCGGCGTCGATCGTGTCGTTGCGGAAATCCTTGTCCGCGATCGCCCGGTTTTCATAGCCGATCAACCGATAGCGATGCACGCGATGCGGATTGAACTCGACCTGAATCTTCGCATCCTTGGCGATGGTTTGAAGCGTCGCCGCCAGTTCATCGACGAACACGCGCTTCGCTTCGCGCTTGGAGTCGACATAGATGTACGAGCCGTCGCCCTTGTTGGCGAGCTTCTCCATCAGCGCGTCGTTGTACGTTCCCGTGCCGAAGCCGACACTGGTGAAACTGATTCCCTGCTTGCGGTAGTGACTGACGTGATCGAGCATCGCGTCCGCTTCAGTTTCCCCGAGTGTGGCGATGCCGTCCGAGCAGAGAATGATGCGGTTGATCTGACCGGCCTGGAACGATTGCCGGGCCGCGCGGTAGCCGGTCGCCACGCCGCGCAACAGATTGGTTGCGCCGCTGGATTGCAGGGCGTTGATCGCGGTGATGATGCGTTGCGATTCATCGACCGAAACGGAGTCGAGCAGCACGTGCGTTTCCGATCCGTAGGCCACCAATGAAATACGATCAGCCGGTCGACCGTTGCCACCGGGGTGAAGCTGTTGCACGAGTTGCGTCAGGCTGTATTTGACCAGCGGCAGGCGGTCCGGCCGCGCCATCGAACCGGAGGTGTCCACGACGAACACGAGGTGCGCTGGTTTAAGTTTGTCACGGCCGATGACTTTGCCGCGCACGCCGATCTTGATCAGCTTGACGTTGTATTCATTCTTCGCCACGAAGGGAGCGGGCGCGCCTTCGGCGAACACCGTGAACGTCTGGCCGGTCTTTTGCGGATAGTTGTAGTCAAAGGCGTTGACATACTCTTCCATGCGGACCGAACCGGGCGGCGGGCGGTAACCGCGGCGGATGTATTTCCGCCCCAGTGCATACGACGCGGTGTCCACGTCGAGGGCAAAGGTCGACTGCCGGTCCCGTACAGTGCGTGTCCAGGGATTGACCGGTTCAACGGTGAAGTTCGACGCCGGTGGCAGTGGCGTGTCGTCCGGTTTGGTTTCACTTTCGTCCTGGCCGTTGCCTTGTTGTTTCGGATCCACGGTTTTCACGGACGGTTGGGTTGGGGCGCGGCCGCCGATGGGTCCGAAGATTGCCTGATCACCCGCGTGAATGGTGTAGCCGTTGCGCAACGTTCGCAATTTGCCGGTTGCTTTTTGTTCCTCCACATCGGTGATCACCAGCGTGCCGAGGTAGTCACTGTTGCGGTGCAGAATGACTTCCTGTCCGGGTTTGACGCCGGCGGTTGATCCAATGTTGATCTGCGCCAGGGTGATTTCCTTGCCGGCTTGTTGAACCGCAGAGACCTGGCCTCGAATGGCGACCGCCGGCTGAGCGGGTGCGATCATGATCGTTGGCTTGTTCGCATTGGCATCGATTCCCTCAGACAGGGTGGCCAACTGCTGTTTGGTTGCTTCGAGCTCCGCTTCAATCGCCGCTGCCGTTTCCTGATTCAATCGCACTTGCCGGCGAAGCGTATCACGTTGCGTGGTCATTTCATTGTTGGCGGCTTCCAGTTCGATGCGTTTCTTGTCGAACTCTACATCTTTCTCGCGAGCAGCCAAAAGCTTGGTGTTCGACTGCTCCAGTTTCGCGTTGAGAAGTTTCAGTTCTACTTGCAGCCGTTCCTGCTTCTGCGCCAGGCCGCGCCGGGCAGCGGCCTGGTCATTGAGTGTGCCGAGCAGCACGGATTCTTTGAACAGTTGTTCGCCGGATTTGCCTCGCGTGTTGCCCAGTTGTTTTTCAAGATCGATGGCGTAGGCGGAATAATCTCCTCCTTGCTCGATTTGGAACTTTCTCGAGGCGGCTTCTTTGCCGTCGAGTGCGATGCTCAGATCTGTTCGTAGGCCGGTGTCGCCTGACACGTTTTGTCGGTGTTTGCCGAATCGCGCCAGTTCGCCTTCCGCGTATTCTGAATCTGCTTTGGCGCGGGCGGAAAACTCGTATGCGCTCAGCCGGCTCTCGAAATCCTTGCCCTCGAGGCGTTTGCCTTTGGTGTGATCCGGCGCGGGGAACAGGCCGCGACGTTCATCGAGAATGATTCTCGGCAATTCTGCTTGGCCGTTGGAGGCGCCGAAATCCTTGTCGGTCTTGCTTGCGATGCCGTATTCCTCGCGGCCACGGAATTGAGACCAGTTCTTGTCGAAATCATATTGCGGCGCCCCCGGGTCGGTGGCCGGCGGCGGGGACTTGGTGTTGCCGGCGAACGAGACGGGGCCGCTGCCCTGTCTGTCACCCTTCCCTTGGCCTTGCCCCTGCCCCTGACTGTATCCCGGTCCCTTCCCCGTTCCGTCACCGCGCTCCAGTTGGTGCGTCTGGTTTTGTTGTTGACCCGATTGCTGGGCTGCCCATAAGTTATTGTTCGTCTCGGTCAGCTTGCGTGGGTCGGGTTTTGGCATGAGGCCCGGCCGCTTGGTCACAGTTCGATCGTTGTCTTCCCAATGGCGTCCTTCCAATGACAGATCATCAAAACGGCGACGATAGTCGTCATTGTGATCCAACCCACCCAACTTCGATTTGTTGGCGCGGTTGTGTGGTCCGCTCGTTGAATCATATAAATCCAGAGCGGCATGACGGGTGAGCGATTCATCGCCCGGCTGACGGGTTGATCGGCTGGCGAGTCGATCCTTGACCAGTTTGTCAATGCTGCCGGGTTGTCTGGATGGTGAAGGTCCGTTGTACGTCCATGCCTTTGGTGAGTCGCCGTCGCCGCCGCCTGCCCGACCGTCGTATTGTGCGTCGCGCGGGTCGACGTTATCGAATTTGCCCGACTTGGGATCGGGCGACGTGTCGATTCCCTTGGCGAAGCCACCGAAGTTTCGGTGGGTGTGTGTGTCATGTCTTGTCTTGGGTTTTTCGACTGATTCGCTGCTCGATTTTCCGCTGTTGGCCAAGTGCAAACCGCCGCGTTGATTGGCCGGCGATGTGGCGGGGTTGGTCAGTCCGGCGTCATCGTCTTGCGTGCCGTCTTTCGACGTGCCAAAGCTGTTCTTGAATCGTTCTTCTGATCGGCCCTTGTGGTTCTTGTTCCATTCGCCAGGGTTGTTGTCCCCAAATAAGCGGGAGGAATCGGGATCATGGAAATGCCGCGACTTCTCCTGCGCATGCCGATCGGCCGGCCGATAGGTGTATCCATCGGATTCATCCGAATTTCGATCATTCAACGCGAATTGGTCCGCCAGCGGATTGACTGTAGGGCCGGTGGGTTCGGTCTGCCGCTTCGCGACGCTATCCACCGTGTGCTTTAACTCATTGAGTTTGTGTTGCGATGGGCTGGGTGAAAACTTTGGCGTGCTCTTGGGTTGCCCGCCCAGGTCAATCGATTTGTAGTATTGACTGACATGGTCGCGGTAACGGCCGGGCACGGTTCGGTTCATGCTCTTTGAATTGTCAGTCAGAGCCAACAATTGATCCGGGC
>JANQKH010000215.1 GCA_028281215.1 Phycisphaeraceae bacterium
GTCGCCAGCCGCTTCTTGTGATCTTCCGACAACGCAAAGGTCGCGTCGGTCATGCCAAGCGGCTTGAGCACGCGCTCGTTGAGCAACGCTTCATACGACTTGCCGGCCCGATGCGCCAGCGCATTGCCGAGCAGTCCGACCGCGAGGTTGCTGTACGCGTACTTCTTCCCAATGGGCCGTTTGAGTTCAACCTCCTTCAAAAACGCCGCCATCTGGTCGAGCGTGTAATCGACATAGGGATTGTTCGGATCCTTCGGCGTGAAATTGCTCGGCATGCGCGGCAGTGCGGAGCCGTGCGTCGAAAGATCCATCAGCGTGATCTGTTTGTCTTTGTAGGTCGGAATCTCAAACGGCTTGGGCAGATGTTTGGTGACCGGGTCATCCAGTTTGACCTCGCCGGTCCGCACCATGTCCGCCAACAAAATGCCGGTGAACACCTTGGTGATCGAGCCAATCTCAAACACCGTTTGCGCGTTCGGCGTCTTCCCGTTGCCTTTCACTGTTTCGCCGTAACCGGCGATGTGTCGTTCGTCACCCTTGATCACGCCGATGGTCATTGCGGTCAGGTTCCCCGATTCAATAAATGGTTTGGCGAAGCGATCAATGTCGGCTTTGAGGTCAGCCTGAGTGGGCGCGGCAAGATAATGGAACGCAAGAAGAACGATCAAGACCCGGAATTGTTTCATGTCGTTGTCCTTCAAGTGAAATCAAGTCTGCCCAATCGTCAGCGGCACAGGTTGAGGTCGCGGGGCGTGGGTGGGTTCGATGGCAATGTTGAGTGGCACGCGTTTGCCGTCGGGGCCGCGTGGGGGGATGCCGTCTTCATCGACGATGCGCTGAATCGCCATCACGCCTTCGATCAGCGTCTCCGGCCGTGGGGGACAGCCGGGCACATAAACATCGACCGGGATGAACTGATCCACGCCCTGCACCACGGCATACGTGTCAAACACACCGCCGGTCGAAGCACAGGCACCCATCGAGATTACCCACTTCGGTTCGGTCATCTGCTGGTAGATGCGTTGCAAGACGGGCAGCATTTTCACCGCGACGCGGCCGGCGACGATCATCAGGTCGCTCTGCCGCGGGCTGAATCGCATGACCTCCGCGCCGAAGCGGGCAAGATCGTAGCGGCTGGACGCGGTGGCCATCAGTTCGATCCCACAACACGCGGTCGCGAAAGGCATCGGCCACAGGGAGGATCGTCGTGCCCAGTTGATCACTTTTTGCAACTGCGTCGTCAACACACTGTCAGCGGGGAGCGCGGCTTCAAGGCCCATGGTGCATCCTTGTGCAAGGTCAAACGGAATCCGATGAATGGTAGGCGAATTCATGCCATCCGCAAAACACCCATCTCCGTCGGGTGATCGCCATTTCCAGGCGCCCACAGGTTCATCTCACGCCAACTCGCTATCATGCCTTGCCGCGCGGTTCGCCGCCCCGATGAAAGGAATCCCGACATGCCCATCACCGTCGAAATGCCCCGCATGAGTGACACCATGGAGGAAGGCACGCTCATCAAATGGCACGTCAGTGTTGGCGATGAAGTCGCGTCCGGCGACGCCTTGGCGGATATCGAAACCGACAAAGCCACGCAGGAACTCCAGGCGTGGGACGACGGCACGATCGCCAAACTCATCGTTGAAGAAGGCGCGACTTTGGCTGTCGGCGAAGCGCTGCTGATCCTCGCTGAAGAAGGTGAAAGCGTGGAAGACGCAGTGGCGCGCGCGGGTTCAGTTGCATCAGGTGATGACACCGAAAACAAAAAAGCTGCCAGCGGCAACGGCGAAGAAGATGCCGAGACCGGTGGCGGATCGGCGACCGCTGTCGCCGAAGCGCCGCCTGCGCAGGAATCAAAACCGGCAGGCGGCAAGCTCCGCGTCAGCCCCGTCGCTCGCAAAATCGCCGACGAAGCCGGCCTCGATTTGAATAAACTTCAGGGCAGCGGGCCCAGCGGCCGCATCATCAAACGTGATGTCCTGCAGGCGATCGACGGTGGTGCGTCGGCAGGCCCCGCTTCCGCTCAAAGCGCGAGTCCGTCGACCGCCCCCGCGACAACCAGCGCAGCGCCGCCGATTGATGCCGTCGCCCTCGAAGCGAAGACCATTCCCGTCAGCAACATGCGCAAGACCATCGCTCGCCGACTGGTTGAGTCGAAGACGACCATCCCGCACTTCACCGTTACCGTGTCGGTAAACCTCGACCCGATGCTCTCACTGCGCAAAACCCTCAACGCGCAACTCGAGAGCCAGGGCGTGAAACTGTCGGTCAACGACTTCATCGTCCGCGCGACGGCTCTTGCGCTCGTGCAGCATCCGATCATCAACAGTTCGTGGACCGACAGCGGCAT
>JANQKH010000275.1 GCA_028281215.1 Phycisphaeraceae bacterium
GTCGATCACCAGCCTGTCGCCGCAAAACCCTGACGTGACACCGGCGAACAACAACAACCCGGCCGCTGCCCCCGCGGACGTGAATCCCGTTAGCACCAATCCCACCGGCATTGTGCCCGCCGCCAACGATCAGCTGACGGAAGGGAACCTGTTCGACGACTACGTTCCGGTCGACGCCGGCGCTGGCAACGACACCAATCTGTTCGACGACGGACCGGCCGGGCCGTCAACGGAAGATGTGATCCAGGCCTCTCCCGAAAACGAAACTCAAACGTCGGTGACCTCGATCTTCGAGACCGACTGACGTACTTGAAGGTTGGAACAATTCGCCGTGCCCAAGGCACGCTGGAAACGAAGAACGCCGTCCGTCCAGGGCGGCGTTTTTCGTGGTTGCGGCCCGGCCAAGTGATGTAAATTGTTTTTAGGACAATGCTTACGTCGTCAAAAGTGGCTGCGAAAATGATCGGTGATAGGTTTTAGATTGAAATACCCTAAAATGGTTGATCTATCTTCGTTGGTTGAAACTAGGCCACATGATTCGAAACTCAGGATGAGACCTTCCATCATGCATCGATGCAATTTTTTCGTACCCGCCGTCCTCGCGCTTGCCGCACTTGTTTCGCTCGCCGGTGTGACCAGCGCGGCTGAGGCGCCGGCGTCGCCTGACCGGATCAGTTACTACAAGCAGATCCGCCCACTGTTCCAGGCCAAGTGCCAGGGTTGCCATCAGCCGGCCAAGGCGAAGGGCAAGTATGTCATGACTGCGTTCGATCAACTGCTCAAAGGCGGTAGTAGCGGTGACGCGGCGATCGTGCCCGGCAAGCCGGACAGCAGCGCCCTCATTGAAATGATCACACCGATCGACGGTGAAGCGGAGATGCCGCAAAAAGCCGAGCCGCTTCACGAGACGGAGATCGCGCTGATTCGCAAATGGATCGAACAGGGCGCCAAGGACGACACGCCGGAGAACGCACGTGAGCGATACGACAAAGACAACCCGCCGATTTACACCCGGCCGCCGGTCGTCACCTCGATGGACTTTTCACCGAAGGGCGACCTGCTCGCGATCGCCGGCTTTCATGAAGTGTTGCTCTTCAACACGAAAGACTGGTCGCGCGCCGGTCGACTCATCGGGGTGTCGCAGCGCATCGAATCGGTCTCGTTCAGCCCGGACGGCGCGAAGCTCGCCGTCGCCGGCGGTTTGCCCGGCCGCATGGGTGAGATTCAAGTCTGGAACGTCGCCAAGCAAACACTCGATCTGTCGTTACCCGTGACGTATGACACGGTGTACGGCGTGAGTTGGTCGCCCGACGGCAGCAAGCTCGCGTTTGGTTGCGCGGACAACACCATTCGGGCCGTCGATTCAAAAACCGGCAAGCAACTGGTTTACATGGCGGCGCACAACGACTGGGTGCAGGGCACCGTATTTTCGATGGACAACAAGTCGGTGTTCTCGGTCAGCCGGGACAAAACGGTTAAGCAGACCGACGTCGCCACGCAGCGTTTCATCGGCAATGTCACCACGCACACGCCCGGCGTATTGCGCGGCGGGATGCTCGCCATCGCTCGGCATCCGAAGCGCAACGAACTGCTCGCCGGCGGCGCGGACGGCGCACCGAAACTGTTCCGCATGGCGACCAAAGCCGCGCCCGCGGGCGGCGGCAACCCCAACCAGATTCGTGAATACGCCGCGTTGCCCGGTCGCTTGTTCGATGTCCGCTTCAACCCCGACGGCTCCCGCGCCTTTGCCGGCAGCAGTCTCGACAATGCCGGCCAGGTCCGCGCGTATGAAACCGATAACGGCAAACAGGTCTGGTCGCTGCCGATTGAAGGGGCCGGCGTCTACGCGCTTGCAGTGTCGCCCGACGGCAAGACGCTCGCTGCATCGGGTGGTGACGGGCGGATTCGGCTAATCGACGCCGCCAAAGGCAAGGTCGTCAAGGCGTTTGTACCAGTCGACATCGCCAAGCAGGGTGACGGGGCCGGCGGTACGTTGGTCGCTGATCCGACGGAGTCGAAGTTGGCGAAGAAGGAAACCCTGCCCGCCGGCCGCAAGGTGGTCAGCATCGATGTGCAACCCAGTGCGATCGCCATCGACAAACCGGTCGACTACGTGCAGATGATCGTCTCTGCGAAACTCGACACCGGCGACGTCATCGACATCACCCGCATGGGCAACTGGAAGGTTCTTGGGGGTGTCGGGCACGTCTCGTCGCACGGGCTCTTCACGCCGACGAAGAACGGCAACGGCAAACTGATCGGCGAACTGGCCGGTCAACGCGTTGAAACGAATATCACCGTCGCGGGTATCGGAACCAAGGATGGCAGTGCATACACGCCCGATTTCGTGCGTGATGTGAACCCCGTGCTGTCGCGGCTCGGTTGCAACGCCGGCACATGCCACGGCGCCCAAGACGGCAAAGCCGGATTCAAACTTTCACTGCGCGGTTACGACGCGATCGGTGATGTCCGTGCGTTCACCGATGACCATGCGTCACGCCGTGTAAATGTCGCTTCCCCGGACGACAGTTTGATGTTAATGAAAGCGACCGGCGCGGTGCCGCACGAAGGTGGGCAACTGATCAAGCCGGGCAGCCGGTACTACAACATCATTCGCAACTGGATTGCCAGCGGCGCGAAGTTAAATCCATCTTCTGCGAAAGTCGCAAGCATTGACGTACTGCCGAAGAACCCGGTGTTGCAGCGCGAAGGTGATCGCCAAACCGTGCGCGTTGTCGCGACGTACACCGACGGCTCAAAGCGCGACGTGACCAAGGAAGCATTCGTCACCAGCGGCGACACAGAGATCGCCGCGGTGAGCAAGGACGGCATCATGGTCGCGCTGCGGCGCGGTGAATCGCCCGTGCTTGTACGTTACGAAGGCGCCTACGCCGCCACCACACTGACGGTGATGGGGGATCGCACCGGCTTTTCCTGGCAGCAGCCTGAAGTCTGGAGCAAGATCGATGAACTCGTCGCGGACAAGTGGCAGCGGATGAAGATTCAACCATCGGAGCTTTGCACCGATTCAGAATTCATCCGCCGCGTTTACCTTGACCTTACCGGCCTGCCGCCGACGGCGGAACAGGTCAAGGCATTTCTTGCTGATCAAACTCCGACGCGTCAGAGGCGCGACGCCTTGATCGACCAACTCGTCGGCAGCAAGGAATACATCGAACACTGGACCAACAAGTGGGCCGACTTGTTGCAGGTCAACCGAAAATTCCTCGGCCCGCAGGGCGCGGCTGCGTTCCGCAACTGGATTCGCAATGAGGTGGCGAACAACACGCCTTACGATGACTTCGCGCGGAAGATTCTCACCGCCGACGGCTCCAACAAAGACAACCCCGCCGCGTCGTACTACAAAATCCTTCGCGACCCGGCCGACATCATGGAGAACACCACGCACCTGTTTCTCGCGGTGCGGTTCAACTGCAACAAGTGCCACGACCATCCCTTCGAACGGTGGACGCAGGATCAGTATTACGAGACCGCGGCGTACTTCGCGCGTGTCGGGCTGAAGACCGACCCCGCCAGCGGCAAGGCCCGCATCGGCGGCACCGCGGTCGAAGGCGCCAAACCGTTGTACGAGATCGTGTACGAAAAACCGAACGGCGAAATCACACACGACCGGACTAAGAAAGTCACGCCGCCGCAGTTCCCCTTTGAAGCGAAGTTTGAAGCGAAAGAAAAGGAAACGCGCCGGCAGCAACTGGCCAAGTGGATCACCTCGCCGGACAACGACTACTTCGCGCGGAGCTACGTGAACCGGCTGTGGGGTTACCTCAACGGCGTCGGCATTATGGAACCGATCGACGACCTCCGCGCCGGCAACCCCCCGACGAATCCTGAGTTACTCGCCCATCTCACCGATGAGTTTGTCAACAGCAAGTTCAACGTGCAGCACATGATGAAGATGATCTGCAAGTCGCGCACGTATCAGCTTTCGTTCCGCACGAACAAGTGGAATGAGGATGACAAACTCAACTTCTCACACCGCGTGCCCAAACGCCTGAACGCGGAAGTGTTATTTGACGCCGTGCACCGGGTCACCGGTTCCACGTTGCGTATTCCCGGTGTCCCGGCCGGCACACGGGCGGCGGCGATTCCGGATTCGGGCGTGAAGGTGCCCGGCGGGTTCCTCGGCACGTTCGGCCGACCGGCGCGTGAAAGCGCTTGCGAATGCGAACGCAGCAACGACGTCAACCTCGGCCCGGTCATGGCGCTGATCAGCGGTCCGACGATCGCCAACGCCATCGCCGACGGCGGCAACGCGCTGGTCAAACTCGCCAAGGAAACCAAGACCGACGAGCAGATGATCAACGAGATTTACCTGCGCATTCTCAATCGACCGGCGACGGAACGAGAGATCAAGGTCGCGCTCGCCGAGGCGAAGGGCATTGAGCAAGACCATGCGATCATCGCCGCGAGCCTGGCGAAGATGGAAGCGACGTTCGCCGACGAGTTAACCAAGAAGAACGCCGCGCGCGACGCCGTCATCGCCAAAGCGAAGGCTGATCTGAATACCTATCGCCAACAGATCGCACCGCAGCGCAAGAAGATGGAAGACGCAAGACAATCGCGCATCGCCAAACTTACTGCGGAGCTGAAACAAGCTGAGCAGGGCTTACCGCAACGGCTCGCCCAGTGGGAGAAACAGCGCGCCCAGGGCATCACGTGGGCGGTGCTTGAGCCGACGTCGATGAAGTCCACCAACAACGCCAAACTCGTGAAGGAAAAGGACGGTTCGATTTTCGTCACGGGTCCAAACGGCAAGACGGTGACGGAATTCATTGCGAAGACGGAAATGAAAAACATCACCGGCCTCCGTTTGGAACTGCTCGCGGACAAGCGGTTGCCGATGAACGGCCCCGGCCGGGCCCAGAACGGCAACTTCGTACTCGGTGAACTGGAAGTTTTCGCCGCGCCCCTCGAACAGGCGGGCAACGCCAAGGCGTTCCGCAAACTTACCTTGCAAAACCCGCAGGCCGACTTCGCCCAACAGAGTTACCCGATCGCGGCTGTATTGGACGGCAAACTCGCCGCCAGTGGCAACGGTTGGGCGACGGCGCCGCAAACCGGCAAGTCGCGCACGGCGACGTTCGAGTTCAAGGAAAACGTCGCCGTTAGCGAAGGCGGCGTTGCGCTGAAGTTTGTGATGAACCAACCGTTCCAGGACGGCAAACACACGATCGGCAAGTTCCGCTTGTCGGTCACCAATGCCGCTCGACCGATCACGCTGGACTCCGTCGGCCCGCAACTCAGTGAATGGCATTACGTCGGCCCGTTCAAAGGCGGCGATATGAACGCGCTGTTCAACAGGAAATTCGACCCCGAAAAGAAAGTCGACCTCAAAGCGTCCTACGTCAACGGGACGCTCAAGTGGGTGAAGAAGCCGGAGTGGAAGGACGCCGTGGTGCATAACGTCTTCCCGGTCGAGAACAGCGCCAACTACATTTATCGCACCATCAAAGTGCCTGCCGCGACCAAGGCGCCGCTGTCGCTCGGCAGCGACGACGGCATCAAGGTGTTCGTCAACGGCAAGCAGGTGCTGGCGAACAACGTCGGCCGGGGCGCGGCGCCGGATCAGGAAAAAATCACGATCGATCTGAACGCCGGCGTGAATCACGTGCTGATCAAAGTCGTCAACGGTGTGGGGTCAGGCGGCTTCTACTTCCGCAGCGATCTGAAAGGCGTGTCGATCCCCGGCAACGTACTCGCCGCGCTCGATGTGCCGGCCGACAAACGCAACAAGCAGCAGCAGGCGGCGGTCATGAAGTTTTACCGCGGCGTGGACCCGTTGATTCCTTCGATCAACACCAGACTCGCCGCCGCGAAGAAGCCGTTGCCCAAAGACGCCGGTGAAACCCAACGTGAAATGTCACTTACCAATGCAAGCAAACCCGTGCCGATCGATCCGGACCTGTTGGAACTTCGTCGCATCGCGAATTTGAGCAGTCAGCAGGCCAAGAATCGACGCTTAACGCTGGCACAGGATCTGGCGTGGGTGCTGATAAACAGCCCGGCGTTTTTGTTTAATCACTAGGCTCGGTCTGAAAACTCCCATTCCGCAGGTTGGTTGGCCCATGGCATGATGGAACGCCTTGAGAAAAGGATCCCTCGCGCTTCAACCCGGCTCATGGATGAGCCATGGAATCCGGTCGCGAATCTGTTTTCCAAAGCACCACGCACCAATTGGTCGCCACAGGTGCGTGTATCA
>JANQKH010000281.1 GCA_028281215.1 Phycisphaeraceae bacterium
CGTTCATGGCCGGCGCGATCAATAACGGCGTCGCGCCCGGCAACGCACAGGCGGTCAGGCTGACCACGTCATCACAAATCCCCGCTGCAAGTTTGGCAATGATATCCGCGCTCGCCGGCGCGATGACCATCAATTCGCACCATCGCGCAAAACCCACGTGCTGCGACTCCGGCTGATCATCCGCCTCCCACATGCTGCTGACCACCGGCCTGCCCGTCAGGGACTGAAACGTAAGCGGCCCGACAAACTTCGTCGCCGCGGCGGTCATGATCACGCGCACGTCCGCGCCGGCCTGAACGAGTCGGCTAACCAGCGCCGCGCTCTTGTAGCACGCAATGCCGCCGGTCACCGCCACGAGGATGTGTCGGTCTTTCAAGTCGGGTTGTGCCGTCGAATCTTTCATGTTCGCGCTACTGCACGTTAGCGGATGGTTCACGGGTGATCAATCAAAACCTTTACGGGCTCAAACATTTGGATACCGCAAACTTGACGTGATGAAGACGTTAGAACGCCAATCCAACGCGCAAGATTGCCTGTTTGAACGGTGTGCTCGCCGACATCTCACCCGACTCAAACGCCAAAGCCCGATATTTCTCTGCAATGTTGAACCCAAATCGCGCCGCAAACTCATCTCGAAAGGATGAACCGTGCAGTCCAAGGCTGATCTTCACGTGCACACCAAATACTCCAACCGGCCCAGCGAATGGTTCCTCCGACGCGTCGGGGCGCCGGAAAGTTTCACCGAGCCGATGGACGTTTACCGTCGGTGCAAAGCGCGCGGCATGGAATACGTGACCATCTCCGATCACAACCGCATCGACGGCGCGCTGGAAATCGCACACCTGCCCGGCACGTTTATCTCCTCTGAGATCACCACCTACTTCCCCGAAGACGGCTGCAAAATCCATTGCCTGGTCACCGGCGTCACCGAACAGCAGTTCGCGATGATCGATGAACTGCGGCCGAACATTTACGAGTTTCAACAATACCTGATCAACAACGACATCATCTATTCCGTGGCTCACCCGCTGTTCAGCGTGAACGAGCGATTGACTGTCCAACACGTTGAACAGTTGCTGTTGATGTTCAAGCGATTTGAAGGCATCAACGGCGCACGCGATCCGCGAGCCAGTGAACTGGTCAATGTCATCTTCCGCAACCTCACGCCGAAGATAATCGAGCAGATGGCCAACACACACAACATGGAACCGCTCGGTCCCGAACCATGGCGTAAATGCTTCACCGGCGGCAGCGATGACCACGGCGGACAATACATCGCCAGTGCGTACACCTCGACGCCCGAGGCGCAAAGCCTGAATGAGTTCCTCGATCACCTGCGAGCCGGTCGGCACGACATGGGTGGTAAACACGGCACCAGCACGCAACTGGCCCACAGCTTCTGCCATATCGCTTACAGCTATTACAAGAGCAAGCTGATCAACGATGCCGGCTCGCGCGGCAGCCTCATCGCCGACCTGTTGCATCGCCTGCTCAACCGCCCGACCGAACTGGAACCAGCCGGCGGCATCGGTGGCAAGGTCAAAGGCTGGATCGGCGGCGCCGTCCTGGCGCGCAAGCGACAGAAAATGAGTGAAGTCGAACGTATCATCTTCGACGAATTCCGCGACATCGCCGAGTCCGACACCTTCCGCGATAACAACACCACGACCGAAGACGATACCCTCACCGGCGACGAAACCTTCCGCATCGCCAGCCGCATCAGCCATAAACTCGGGTACTCGCTGGCCGCCAAATTCCTCGACCGCCTGCGCGACGGCGACTTGTTTGAAAGCCTGCAAAC
>JANQKH010000300.1 GCA_028281215.1 Phycisphaeraceae bacterium
AAGAGATTGTCTTTTGCCTGAACGCCGAGACGGGCCAGGAAATCTGGTCGGATCGCTATACATGCGACAAGATTGCCCGGTTCTACGAGGGCGGTTCAAGTTCTACGCCGGCCGTCGATGGTGATCGGCTCTACACCGTGGGCAAGGAAGGACAGTTCCACTGCTATGACGCGGCGACCGGCAAGCAACACTGGACGATCGATCTAAAAAAAGAACTTGAGTCGCGCGTGCCCGAATGGGGTTTCGCCTGCTCGCCTTTGATTCAAGGCGATCACGTGATCATCCAGGCCGCCCGCACGGCTGCGTTTCACAAGATGACTGGCAAGAAGGTCTGGCAAAGTGAGAAGTTCAGGCAGGGGTACGGCACGCCGTTCGCATTTGATTTCAAAGGCAAACCCTGCTTGGCCGTGCTGAACAACAAGACGGCCGTCGTGCTGGACGCAAGCAACGGCAAAACGCTGGCGTCCACGCGATGGAGCACATCGTTCGACACCAACTCGACTACACCGATCGTGGTGGACGACACGGTGTTCATCTCGACGGGCTACGGTAAAGGCTGCGCGCTGTTCAGATTCACTGGCAGTGAACTCCAGGAAATCTATACCGCCAAATCGATGGCCAATCACATGAACAACTGTGTGCTGCTGGACGGCCACCTCTACGGTTTCCACGGCAACAGCCATCGCGCCAAGTTCGTTGAACTACGGTGCATCGATTACAAAACAGGTGACCTGAAATGGTCGCATCGCGGCTTGGGTTGCGGGGCGCTGATGATGGCGGACGGCAAATTGATCGTGATGAGCGATCAGGGTGACTTGGTTCTCGTGGAAGCGACGCCGACCGCATTCAAGGAAATGGCGCGGGTGAAGCAGGCGGTACGGGGCAAGGTCTGGACCACACCGGTCTTGGCAAACGGCCGCATCTACTGCCGCAGCACACCAGGCGATCTGGCGTGTTTCGATCTTCGCAAGTGAATTGTGGGTTGGGTGAGGGGAAAGCCGAATTCAGGAAGCCCCCCATGTAACCGTCTAAACAAGCCTACGGCTTCCGGTAGACATGAATGCCTGCCTTGGGGCAACGTTCTGAATCTCCGCACGATATTTTCCGCTTCGCCGAGCAACAGGTGAAATGCCTGTCCTTACTCTGGTTGGCGGATGGATTGTGAAGCAGTGATGTCCCATCAGTTTCAATTCTCCGGTTGCCTGACAGTTGAGAAAACTGGAAATAAATGGTAGGCAAACAGCTTTTCGGCCGGTAACACAAGCCCTTCAGGAACAGGACCGAGACGAAATTAGTCCGAATTCCAGATGTCTATACGATTAAATGAACATGAAGGGGGTTGATTGCCCCGATAAACATTCTTACACTGCATTTGAACTCAGCCCAACTTCCCACCTGGCTGATTGATGGTAATCCTTGGTTCTTCAATGGTATTTGAACAATGTTTGAACCTTGCCAGCAGTCCAAACCCCGCTTCCAGCATTCATAATTATTTACAGCTATGTTCGGGCCCATTAAGCCCTTTGGTTTGGACACTTGGTTTTTGGATTACCGTTAATGCTTTGAGGATGGTTCAGTTTGAGCCAAGTAGACAGGCCCGACCACCTCAAAGTGCCTGAATGCGAAAGCGCGTCGAATCCGTCAGTACACAGATTCAACTTCCGCACGCAGGGCCTGATCGATCCAGCACACAGGGAAGTCACATGCCTGAAACTGAATCTTTGATGCCTGACATTTCGGAATTGCGAGGCCGCAAGATCGGCCGCGTGCTGACCAAGATGGGCAAGGTCAGTCGCGAGCAGGTCCACGAAGCCCTGCAACTTCAGACCCAGCAGAAGCGCGTGCCGATCGGCCAACTTCTGGTTGAATTGGGTTACTGCACGCAGGAAGATGTCAATTCCGCCCTCGCTGCACAAGCCGGCATGGCATCGCTGAATCTGGACGAAATCGAAATCCCGGACAAGGTGATCAAATCGATTCCATCGGAGACGGCCCAAGCCCTCCAGATTCTGCCCATCCAGTTTGACGAAGAATCCAACACCATCACGGTGGCTCTGAAAGACCCGAGCAACTTCCGGGCGGTGGACGATCTCCAGATGCTTATGGGCTTCAAGGTCAAACCGGTCGTCGCCGATCCGGCTCAGGTCGAACGGGCGATCAACCGTCACTTCGGCCATGATGAGGAAAGCCTCGCGAACCTGATCGGCGAACTGGCGGACGATACCGAACTGGCTGTGCTCGAGGAAAAGGGACAGTCAATTGACCTCGACGACCTGCTTTCAGCCGTCGAGGACAACAAAGTCAAACGCCTGCTCAACCTTGTGCTCATGCAGGCGATCAAGGACAAGGCGTCTGACATTCACTTCGAGCCGTTTGAGGACGAATTCAAGATGCGCTACCGCATCGACGGCGTCCTCTATGAAATGATCCCGCCGCCGCGGCACCTGGCGATGCCGATCACCAGTCGTATCAAAGTTATGTCAAATCTCGACATCGCCGAACGACGTCTGCCGCAGGACGGCCGCATCGAACTGGTCGTCAACGGCAGCCCGGTTGACCTGCGTGTTTCGGTCTTGCCGACGATGTTCGGCGAGTCGGTCGTCATGCGTGTGCTGGACCGCTCAAATGTGTCGCTTGACCTTGAAAAGGTCGGTCTGCGCAAAGACGACCTGGACATGGTTCGCCAACTCATTAAGAAGCCGAACGGCATTGTGATCGTCACCGGGCCAACTGGTTCGGGCAAGACGACCACGCTCTATTCAGCGCTCAATGAACTGAACGAAATCACGGAAAAGATCCTCACCACCGAAGACCCGGTCGAATATGACATCGACGGATTGCTTCAGGTGCAAGTGAATCCGGATGTCGGCCTCACGTTCGCCAAGGCGCTGCGCAGCTTCCTTCGACAAGATCCGGACATCATTCTCGTCGGCGAAACGCGCGACCTTGAAACCGCCCAGATCGCTGTGCAGGCATCACTGACCGGCCACCTGGTGTTCACCACGCTGCACACCAACGACGCGCCGAGCACGATCGCCCGTCTGGTCGACCTCGGCCTGGAAAACTTCCTGATCACCGCGACGCTGGAAGGCGTTGTCGGCCAACGTCTCGTGCGAAAAATCTGTCCGCGATGCAAGGAAGCATACGAGCCCAGCGACGACGAACTGTTCCAGTTGTCATTGAGCCGGGAAGACCTTCAGGGCCGGCAGATTTACCGCGGTCGTGGTTGCGATTTCTGCAACGGTTCAGGCTACAAGGGCCGCATGGGTCTCTTCGAGATCATGGTCCTCGACGACGAACTGCGCGAACTGATCATTCAAAACGCATCGACGCAGGTGCTCCGCGCCGAGGCGCTCAAACGCGGCATGCGAACGCTGCGCCAGGCCGGCCTGCTGGGCATCTTCGATGGCCTGACCACCATCGACGAAGTCGTCCGCGAAACGCTCGCCGAAGATTAATCAGGACTCAGAACTCAGCTCAAGACTCAATCCCCGCAGGAGTGTGACATGGCCACGTATACCTATGAAGCAATGACCGAATCGGGACAGCGCCAGAAAGGCACGGTCAACGCGGTCAGCAGTGAAGACGCGATCGCCCGCATTCGCGCCCAGGGCATGTTCCCGACTGCGGTGCGCGAACAGAAAGTCAAGTCGAAGAAGGAAAAGGCGGACAAAGGCGGCTCCGCGGCCAAGGGCGGGGCGAGCAAACCCGCCAGTTCCGGTGGCGAAAAGAAGTGGACGGAGATCAGCATCAACATCGGCGGCGTCAGCCGCAAGCTGCTTACCGGCTTCACCCGCCAGTTCTCCACGCTTCAGGACGCGGGCCTGCCGATTCTCCGTTCGCTTCAGATTCTCGAACAGCAACAGAAACCGGGCCTGCTCAAACAGACCTTGACCGAAGTGCAGGAAGACGTCTCGGGCGGCTCGACGCTGTCCGATGCGATGGCGCGGCATCCCAAAGCCTTCGACAAACTCTACACGAAGATGATCGCCGCCGGCGAAATCGCCGGCGTGTTGGACATGATTCTCCAGCGCCTCGCCGAGTTCCTCGAAAAGGCGGAGAAACTCAAAGCCAAAGTCAAAAGCGCCATGATCTACCCGTCGGTGGTCATCGGCGTCGCGTTTGTGATCGTGACCGGCATCATGATTTTCATCGTGCCCAAGTTCACCAAGATCTTCGAAGACTTCGATACGACCCTGCCGACGCTGACCGTCGTGCTGACCGACTTCAGTAACTGGCTCGGCGGCGCGCTGCTGCCGGACAACAAGGAAGGGGGGATACCGGGCGTTCTATTCGTCCTTGCCCTCCCGTTCCTGTTCTTTTTCTTAATGAAGATGGCGCGCAAGACCGACGGCGGCCGGGCCGTGGTCGACCGGATGGTGCTGTTCGCCCCGGTGCTCGGCAAGCTGATTGCCAAGACAACGATCGCCCGCATGACACGAACGATGGGCACACTCATCCGCGCCGGCGTGCCGATCCTCGACGCAATCAACATCACCCGCGAAACGACCGGCAACTTTGTCTACCAGGATGCGCTTCAGAAAGTGCACGACTCGGTTCGGCAGGGTGACAGTTTCGCCGAACCGCTGCGCTTGTCGAAGGTGTGCGACCCGATCGTGGTCAACATGATCGACGTCGGCGAGGAAACCGGTGATCTCGACAAAATGCTTCTGAAAATCGCGGACAACTACGACGAGGAAGTCGACACGCTCGTGGCCGGCCTCGTGTCCCTGCTCGAACCGTTGATGGTTGTGTCGCTGGGTCTGATCGTCGGTTTCATCGTCATCGCGTTGTTCCTCCCGCTGGTGGCGCTGATTCAGTCGGTGTCCGGCGGTTAACCCACATTGTGTATGACGGCGCGATTGCGCCGAGTCCAAAGCAACACCCAAGCTACATAGGACAACTGTGATGAAACCAAACCTTGCCAACATGCGACAAGCCGAACGGCGACGCGGCGGCTGGAGCCTGATCGAACTGCTCGTGGTCGTGAGCCTGATCACGATTCTGCTGGGCATCATCATCAACACCGCCGGTGAAACGAAAGGCCCGGAAGCGGCGACGCGGTTGCTGGTGCAGAAAGCGGCCGCGGTGGCGACCGAATATGAAGTGCGCACCGGACAGGTCATCATCGCGGACGGCGCTTCACATAATGAAGGCGCCTCCATTCTGGAGTTCATCAACAAAGCGAACAAGACCGAATACACGCGCAAGATGCTCAACAACCTGGGCGAAGATCACATCAGCCGGGACAACAACGGCAACGTGGTGTCGATCAACGACGCGTGGGGCCGATCACTGTGGTACGTGGCGTACAACGGCGGTGAGACGAACAAGCTGCCGCGTCACGGGAAGTCGGCTGACGCTCCACTTCCGTTCTTCGCCTCGCGCGGCGCCGACGGCGATTGGGGCACCTACGACGCAAGCAACAAACCGAACACCGCGGCCGCGGACAATATCGTGAGCTTTGAGTTGAGGTAAGCGATTAGCGCAGGCAATTTGAGCAGGCAAGCTCAACGTGATGACGACACCCCGACACCTTGCATGACAAGGGTTGAACCATGAAGACTGTGACCACATACCGCCGGCCGTCGAGAACACGCGGGTTCACCATCGTGGAGTTGATGGTGGTCTTTTCGCTGATTCTGTTTTTCGTCACGGCGTCCATTCCGCTCGTGTTGAAAATCGATGAGATCACCCGCGACCGTTCGGGCACGAACACCATCGGCGTGGCGATCACCGCGGCTCGTGCGTACGCGACACGTGAAGTGGCGAACAAAGATGACCTGGGCCCTGAAGCCGACGGTTTCAGCGGCGCGGCGATTATCTTCGCTCCCA
>JANQKH010000321.1 GCA_028281215.1 Phycisphaeraceae bacterium
CCGACCTGTTTTCACCTGACTGCTTTCCCTGTTGGGCGTTTGATTTCGCACCGAAAGAGCAATTCCGCGGCGTCTACTACGGCTTCCCGATGATGCCGGAGAATCCCGGCTTCAAGTTGGCGTTGCATTGGCCTGACGAACTGTGTGATCCGGACACCATCGATCGCAGTTGCCGCCAAGCAGATGAGCGTGACTTACGCGATGCGATTGAACAATATTTCCCCGACGCGCGCGGGCCGTTATTGGCGATGCGAACGTGTCTCTACACGAACAGCCCAGACGGGCATTTCATCGTCGGCCGCCATCCTGACGCTACACTTCACAACCGCGTCACCATCGGTTGCGGATTCAGCGGGCACGGCTTTAAATTTGTCAGTGTAATGGGGCAGGTGCTGGCGGAGTTGGCGGTGGATGGGCAGAGCACGTTGCCGGTCGGGTTCCTTGGCCTTGACCGGTTCACGGATTCAAGTCCGCAATGAAAGGCGGAATAATGCACGAGCGACATCGATTGGTAGTGGTAGACAATTGGAGTGCCGCCATGTCCGATTCCCCTCGCCGTCAGGGTTTGCTGTTGGTCGTCGCACTGCTTGGTTTTGCGACCGCGGCGTTGATCACGTATGTACGCAACAAGGCCGATTCGCCGCCAAGGAGGCATTCGCCGGACGCTACGTTTGTCGCTGCGCAGAATGGCGATGTGAATACCTACAACCCCAGGACTGTCGTGCGGCCGTTCAAGCCGATCAAGGACGCGCCGTTCATCAAAGTAAGCGACGTGAAGGGCCAGGTCAGCGACAACGAACTGGTGTTGGGAATCGAGATCAACGGTCAGTCCCGCGCGTATCCGATCAACATGCTCTGCGGCCCGCAGCGAGAGATCATCAACGACACCGTCGGCAACCGCGCGATCGCCGCGACGTGGTGACATCTTTGCCACAACGGCATCGTGTATGACCGTACGATTGATGGCAAGCCGATCAACCTCCGCGTGTCGGGCAAACTGTGGAACCGCAGCCTGATCATGTCGGATGTGGAGACGAACACGGAGTGGAGCCACCTGCTCGGCAAAGCGATGGCCGGGCCGCACAAGGGCAAGCAACTGAAAGCCTTGTCAGGCGTGATGACCACGTGGGCGCAGTGGAAGCAGCAGCATCCGAAGACCACGGTGCTCGATCTGTCGCGCACGATGAAGCGGTACAACAGCGAGGTGTATCGGAAGCCGGAACGGTATGTGCTGGGTTGGACGTTTGCCGACGAAGCGCATCACGTGGGATACGACACGCTGGCGGCTAAGCCTTTGATGAATCTGACCACGTCGGATTTTCCTGTGCTGGTGAGCTACGACAAAGCCTCGACCGCGGCACGGATTTTTTCACGCGAGTTGGGTGATCAGGTGTTGACGTTTGAAGCGATCGACGGGCAAACCATGCGCGACAAGGAAACGGAATCCACCTGGTCGCGCCAGACCGGCGAAGCGACAGCGGGGAAGTTGAAAGGAAAGGCACTGAAACACCACGCGGGGATTCCATCGTACACGCGCGCGTGGCAGATGTTTCACCCGGAATCAAAAGCGCACGGGCAGTGATTCACGTTCGCATCGCGATGGCCATGGACACAAAGAACAGGGTGAAGTTCACGATACAGATCCCGATGCAGGACCAAGCCAGTGTTTTCTGTTTGGAGGTCGGCATGCGCAGAATGCGTTTGCGTAGAAAGACCACCGCGGCTGCGATAGGAACGGACGCCATAAACACATAGATCGTTAGGTCGCGTACCAGCACGGACCACGGTGCCCCATTGTCCGGCGGCATGCCTTCGAGGATCACCATAAACAAACACATGAGTCCCAGGCCGGCGAGCAGGCATAACGCCACCGCCATCGCGGCCCAAGGCCAGATCAGCAGGTCGGTCAGGCCGACGGTCAGTTTCAAGCCGTGCCCGCATTCAGGGCAGATCGCCCGTGTGACGCCGCGCAGGTTGTAATTGCACAACGGGCACTCGTCGGAGTGTTCCGACAGATAGCGCACGAGTTGTTGTTCGTCCGAGTCACCGGGATCCGGTACATGGTCGACAAGGTCATCAGAAATCGTGGATGAATCGGACATGCTCAATATCGGCCGAAGTAAGCGCCGATCTCCCTGGCGGCCTGCGGCGGGACGGTGTCCTTCGGCGTCGTGGGTTCGATGCGTTCAAACACCATGCCGATCGGCGCTCGGCCGGGTCGCGCCTTGCCGGTGTATCGTCCGCTGCCCCAGTGATCGCCGAGTGCCAGCATATCGAAACGCGTGATGCGATTGGCCTTGCGATCGACTTCGACCGAACCTTCCATGACGACATCGAACCCGCGCGACGCCTTGGCTGAATCGGCATCGGTCGCAAGCAACGACTTGCCGGAGAACTGCATGGAGATTCTCGTCGGTGTGACGTCGGCCACTTTCAGTTGCATGCGGCTGGAACGAACCTGTTGGCGTGACCAGGCCGGCGGCTCGCCACGCGTGTTGTCGACCAGGTGAAATCGGTTGATACGTTCGGCGATCTTTGCCGGCAGGTCGATGGTTTGTCCGACCTTCGGATCGTTTGGAATCATCGCTTGCCACTCGTGTTGCTGAATCCACAGATGATCGCGCGAGGCCATCAGGCCGAGAATGCCGGATGGCAGTTTGCTGCATGTTTTGAAGTTTGCACCGTCCTTTTCGAGGAGTCGGCTTTGCACACGGATGATCAATCCGTTCTTGGGCAGCGGCCGGTGAAAGCGTTTATCGAGTTTGTCAGTAGGCAGGTCGGGCACGTTGACCGCGCCGGGCGTGCGATCCTTTTCCGGCAGCGCGGCGAACTGTTTCAGCGCTTGCTGAATCTCACGCCGCATGTTGTTGGGATCCCAGTTGTTGCGATAGCCGAGCAGTTTGCCCGACGCGGTGAAGATATACATACCTTGCCGCGTGGAACCGCCGATGCCTTTGTTGCCGCGCGGCCCCTGATTGGAAACGCTGCGGAAGAAGTCGCCCTCGGCGTCACGTTTACGGCGGTTGTACCAGTCGTCCGACGCGACCGGAATGCACTGCTCGGTCGCCAGTTTGATCACTTGAGCATCGGCAAAGGTGAGCGCACGGCCCGCCACGCCGTTGTTTCACGTGCAGCCCATCGGGTGACCATCCATCTCCCAGAGCAAAATGGGTTTGCCTTCTTTCGCCGCACGTTGTCGTGCTTTCCAAATGCTCACTTCCCACGGGATGGAAAGCCACTTGTTTTCATCCGGCTTGGGAAGAATGGTCTTGCGAAGTTGATTGCGGTTGACGCCTTCGAAAGTCGGACCGGCATGCGACACATGACAGACCGCGGCGATCAACATGACGATGAAAAGAAGGGTGGACGCTCGCATGATCGACACTCCAGGAGCACGGTGTGTGATATGTTTCATTGTACGCGGCCGCGCGGCAGTTACGTCGCCCGTCGCACATACCAGCGTGCCAGGGAACTGACCATGTCCCCGATGAGGATCAGCGCTGCGCCGAGCAGCGCGAAAAAGAGCATGTCGTCCATCGCATTGCGGGCCCGGCTTTCGGCGATCGAGGCGCCCAGTGTGGCGAAGCCGATCAGGCCCAGCACGGTCGCCTCGCGCACGCAGGTTTCCCAGCGGTAGAAAAAGAACAGAAGGAACCGCGGCATCAACTGCGGAAACAACCCGGCGAATGCGATTTGCTTTCGACTCGCGCCCAAAGCGCGCATGGCGCGCGGGACGGTGGGGTCGGCGTTCTCCACGACTTCCGCGCTGAGTTTGCCGAGGATGCCCGCGTTGTGCAACGCCCGCGCCAACACCGCCGGCCAGGCCGAAGGGCCGAGCAATGTGAACAACAGAAAG
>JANQKH010000359.1 GCA_028281215.1 Phycisphaeraceae bacterium
CGCGCACCCTCGTGCGGTACAAAGTGAAAAACTGGTCACGACAGTTCATGCCGCTTCAGATGCCACCCGGCGTGCAGACCTGGCATGTCAAGCGCGGCCTCACAGTTGAACGTGACGGCCAGTTCTATGAAAACCTGGCACCGGTGAAACCTTCGCATCAGGGCAACACGCTGCTGGTCCCCCTACCGCGCCGTCGCAATGCAAATACGCCCCTGACGGTCGAGGTTGAATACGGCCGCGCCCATGAATCCGCCAACCAGATCCAACTGGTCGCGCCCAACACCGACCCCGAACAGACCGTGGAGTCGACGTTGACCAACTGGACAATTCATTCACCCAACAACGACTGGGCGGTCAAAGTCGCCGGTACGACGGCCGGGTTGTTGCCCGTCGCACGACCGAAAACGCACGGCACACTGGCGACGCCGATCCGGCAAGCCGCTTCCACGTGGACCGGCGCGTTCGACTACTTCGGTCAATCGCTGGAACACTACGACCAGTTTGTCGACCAACACGTCGGCTGGGCGTTCGGCGTGATCTTTGCCGTGCTGCTTGTCGCGATGATCACCGTAACCTGTTTCCGGCAACTCCATCATGTCGCGCTGATGCTGTGTGGCGTGATGTTGGTCATGCTCGCTATCTGGTTCTGGAACCAGTTTGGATCGACCGACGAGATCAGCCGGTATCTGATGGCGTGGACATGGGGCATCCTTACAGCCGTGCTCGCGGGTGTCATGGCGACGATGTTAATCGGACTTCGCGGCGCCCTGGTGTCCGCGTCAATCCTGATCGCGGCCTCGCTGTTTGCGATCAGCCTGTGCGGCTTCCTCGGGCTTACATCGGAACCCGTTGCCGACGCCACGGATGACTGGTCGTATGTTCACCTGACGCAGACGGTGTCCATTGATTCGTCCGCGCCGATGGTTGTTGACGCATCGATCACCCCGGCCTGGAAACAATACACCAACGCATGGGGCACCATTACGATCCTGCTGGCGATTGCTTGCGCCGTCGGACTGATCGTTCCGTTCTTCAAAACCGACGCAGCCAAATTGCGGCAGGCGTGGCGCGTGTTTGCAGTGGTCGGTGCGTTTTCACTCTTGTTTTTCCTTGGTCAGTACCCG
>JANQKH010000399.1 GCA_028281215.1 Phycisphaeraceae bacterium
TGTTGAGCACGGCCCGCTCAACATGGGCGGCAGCGTCGCCAAGGGCCGGCCCGTGCAGGTGCGCGGCGTGTCGCTCGAACGTGGCCTGACCATCGAAGACGTCGAACGACGCAACAACAACCTCAACAAGTTCGACACCGCATTCGGCGACTATGCGAAGAACGACAAACTGCTCGCCGGCCTCGATCGTTTCAGCCAGCAGGCGTACAACATCATGCGATCGAAGAAGGCCAAACTTGCGTTCGACCTTTCAAAAGAATCGGACAGCATCAACAAGATGTTCGGCGATGACGCCTTCAGCGCGCAGTGCCTGCTCGCGACGCGACTTATTGAGACCGGCGTACGCTTCGTCACCGTGAGCCTCGGCGGCTGGGACACACACAATGACAATTTCAATCGCCTGAAGGACCGCAATCTACCGACACTGGACGCCGGTCTTTCCGGTCTGTTCAACGCCTTGGCGGCGAAGGGTTTGCTGGACCGCACCAGTGTGTTTGTGACCGGCGAGTTCGGCCGCACACCGAAGATCAACGCCCGAGGCGGCCGCGATCACTACCCGCGTGCGATGTTCTGCCTGCTCGCCGGCGGCGGCATGAAGGGCGGCCAGGTCGTCGGTGAAAGCGATGCGAAAGGTGAAGGGCCCAAGCACGAAGCGATCACGCCCGACGACGTTGCCGCCACGTTCTACAAGAGCCTCGGCATCAACCACCAGAAGGAATACAACACGCCGAGCGGCCGACCGGTGATGATCGTTCGCGACGGCACGCCGATCAAGCAGTTGTTTGGTTGAGCCTCCTGAGATGCTCAGAATGCAATCGTCCAAAGCACGGAGCCGCCAACTCCGTGCTTTGGCCGTTTCATGAAGTTCACACATCGCAAGCTCATTTTCCGTTCGCTATGCTAATTCGTTCCGATGAGCACTGACGCCACACAACTCACGCACGACGCCATCACCGCGCGGCATGATTCGCCGCACCGCGTGATTGCGACCGTCGGCAACACGCCGCTGATTGAGCTGACCTCGCTTAGTGCGGAAGTCGCTCCGGTGCGCATCTTCGCCAAGGCG
Source organism: Phycisphaeraceae bacterium (assembly GCA_028281215.1). Classification (GTDB taxonomy): domain Bacteria; phylum Planctomycetota; class Phycisphaerae; order Phycisphaerales; family Phycisphaeraceae; genus JANQKH01. The sequence continues at coordinate 1,067 of JANQKH010000399.1, forward strand.
GAGTGGTTCAATCCCGGCGGATCGGTGAAGGATCGGCCAGCGCTGAACATGATCATGGACGGCATCCGCAGCGGGGAACTCACGAAGGACAAAACGATTCTTGATGCGACCAGCGGCAACACCGGCATCGCGCTGGCGATGTTCGGCGCGGCGATGGGTTACAAGGTGAAACTTGCGCTGCCGATGAACGCCGGCGCGTTGCACCAGCGCATCCTGCTCGCGTACGGCACGGACCTTGTGCGCACCGATCCCACCAAAGGCTCCGACGGTGCGATCGAGGAAGCGCTGCGGCTCAACGCCGAGTCGCCGGACGCCTATTTTTACACGGATCAATACACGAACCACGCCAACTGGCAGGCGCATTACTTCACGACCGGTCCGGAACTGATCGAACAGACCGGCGGCGACATCACGCACTTCGTGGCCGGGCTCGGCACGAGCGGCACGTTCACCGGCACCGGACGCTACCTGCGCGAGCATGTGCCTGACGTGAAACTGATCAGCGTCCAACCCGACTCGCCAATGCACGGCCTCGAGGGTTGGAAACACATGGAAACGTCGATCAAGCCGGCGTTCTATGATGAGTCGCTCGCCGATGAAGACCGCACGGTGCGCACCGAAGACGCCCAGGCGATGATCTTCCGGTTAGCAAAAGAGCAAGGTTTGCTCATCAGCCCAAGCGCCGGCGCGGCCGCGCACACGGCATTGCAGGCGGCCCGTGAGTTGAAGGAAGGCACGGTCATCACCGTCATGGCGGATAACGCGATGAAGTATCTGGACTTCAAGTTTTGGGAGCAGTGAACGAAAACGTGAATCCCATCCAACTCCAACCTGATCACGACACTGCCATTCGCGAGCATGGGCAGCGTGCGTATCCACATGAGTGTTGCGGCTTCCTGCTTGGCCGGGATGGTGACGGTCGGCGTGAGATTTCGAAAGTGATTCCCGCGACGAACTCGCGCGGTGAGGAGGAGTTGCACAATCGGTTCACGATCACGCCTGAGGCATTCATGCAGGCGGACAAGGCGGCGCGGGCCGAGGGGTTGGACGTGTTGGGGTTTTATCATTCGCACCCGGATGCGCCCGCCCGGCCGTCACAGTATGACCTCGATCATGCCTGGCCGGTCTATTCATATGTGATCGTGGCGATCGAGGAAGGGGCTTCGGCGAGGATGACCTGCTGGGTGCTCAAGGACGATCGCTCAGCGTTTGATGAACAGGTGATCGAGATCGCCTGACTTACCGATTGTCCCAACCGCCCCAGCCGGAACCGTGTGAACTGAGTGAGACGGACGCGCCACTGGGTGTGCGCGCCAGGAGGTTGTAACTGGAGATGTCGGTGGCGTTTTTGATGCGATGGGCGCTGCCGCCGAGCGCGACGTAGTTGCCGGTGCCGTTGTGCCAGGCTCCGATCTTGTCGCTGCCGCCGAAGCCGCCTTCGATGTGTCCGTTGTTGATGTGCCGCAGCGGGCTTTCTTCGATGACCCAGGGCGTGGGGATATCAACGTCGTAGATCCCGAGGTAGGCCGACTTGGGTGTGTTGTAGCGGCGGGCGCCGGCAAAGGCGTGGAAGGCGGAGTAGTCGAAGCGGCCGTTGCTGCCCTGGCCGCTATTGATCACGCCGGTGACCAGTGAGGGGCAGC
>JANQKH010000442.1 GCA_028281215.1 Phycisphaeraceae bacterium
AATGTCAAATGGCAATGCGTGTCAATCATGATGCGAAGTGCCCGCCAGCCTTGGTCCGGTCAATCCAGCCCTTTCAACGAAATCGGCAACGTGATGTTCGCCGGCGCCAGACAGGCGTCGTCTTTGCATGCCTGATAGCCAAGCACGAGTCGCGGTTGCCCAGTGATGCCCAACTCGCCGGTCTTCTTGAGAACCACTTCGATCGTGGATTCACCTTCGTACACGGCAATCGGTTGGTCGGCGAAGGCGAATTTCTTCTTCTCAGCTTTCGGATACTGGACCGTCGCGGTGATGCCGGTGATGCCGTGCAAGTCGACGGTCACGCCGACCAGACCATCCACGCCCGGTTCGTGGGCGTTGACGTGAAACTGCTTGTGGACTTTGAGGGTGATGGTGGCCTTGCCGCCTTCCTTGAGGTTGATGTTTTTGTCTTTGAGCAGGGCGACCACGGGGGCGTTGAGCGTGGGTTGCGCCGCGCGGGCCACCAGGTCGCCGCGCGGAAAGCGATTCGGCGCCAGTGCCATCGCGCGGATCGCCGCATGCATCATGTTCGCCATCCCCTGGCTGCGCCGGCGAAGCGGGGCGGCGTAAGCCTGCATGTCGCCGATCGCCTGGTCGAGGTAATCCTTTGACTTGGTGATCTCATAAAGCGTGATCAGGTTTTGCACCATCACGCTGTTGCCGCTGGGCGTCGCGCCGTCATAGGTGGTACGCGAACGCACAAACAAGTCGTCCTGGTCGGCGAGCGTATCGTAATACCCGCCGGCCGGTTTTTTCTGCGCGTCATAGACCGCAAATTCTCGGGTCGCGTGTGCGGTGAACGCCTCGGCGGAACCGAGCCATTTGCCTTCACCTGTGGTGTGATAGAGTTCGAGCAGGCCGTGCACGAAGAAGGCGTAGTCTTCGAGAAAACCGTTGATTTTCACTTTGCCATTGCGCATCGTGCGGTACAGTCCGCCGTTCTCCGTGCGCATGTTTTCAAGGATGTAGTTGGCGGCCTTTTCCGCGGCTTTGGTGTATTTCGGTTCTTGCAGGTCGCGGCCGGCCCGCGCGAAGCCGGCAATCATCAACCCGTTCCAACTCGTCAGCGATTTGTCGTCTGTACGTGGCTGTTTGCGCTTGTCGCGAACGGTCATCATCAACTTTCGAATCTGTTCGCGCTTGGCGAGCAGTTCAAGTTTGGTCAGTTCATGATCTTTGGCGACCTGATCGAGTCGTCTGTCCAGGTACAACACGTTGACTGGCTTCGCGTCCGGGTGATGCGGATCGCGGAAGTTTGAGCCTTTGTCCAAGCCGAGCATGTCCAACGCCAGCGCCGCCAGTTTCTCATCTTTGATCGCCGCTTTTACCTGATCTGGCGTCCAGACGTAGTTGCGGCCTTCCATCGCGTCGACCTCGGCGTCCTGTGCCGACCAGAAAGCGCCGGTTTCGTCGACCATTTCCCGTAGCACGTATTCACAAATCTCCCGCGCGACGCGGGTGTAAAGCTCATTGTCCTTGCGGTGTGGCTGAATGGATTGAGCCATCAGGTACGCTTCGAGCAGTTGACCGTTGTCGTACAACATCTTCTCGAAGTGGGGGACCAGCCAGCGCGCGTCGACGCTGTACCGGTGAAAACCGCCGCCGATCTGGTCGTACATGCCGCCGCGCGCCATGCGTTCGAGTGTGTATTCAATGGCATTCCACACTTCATCCGAAGGCTTGGCCTGGTGGAATCGCATAAGGAAGGTGAGATTGTTCGGTGTGGGGAATTTCGGCGCGCGGCCGAAGCCGCCGTTCGCCGAGTCGTAGCTGTTCATCATCAACTCGGCGGTGCGCTCAACCGTGGCGGGATGCACTTCGCCGGGTTCGTACTGTTCGCTGAGATGTTCGGTCACCGCTTTGGCGACGCTGTCCGCCTGTTGGACGAATGCTTTGCGCTGTTTGGTCCACGCCTCCGAAAGGCCGACCACGATTTCCGGGAACGCCGGGCGACCGTGTTGGCGGGTCGGTGGGAAGTAGGTACCCGCGAATACGGGTTTGAGACCGGGGTCGTTTTCCCCGCTGGCGCCGGGCGGCGTGAGGAACACGCTCATCGGCCAGCCGCCGCCGCCATTGTTCATCATCTGCGTCGCCGACATGTAAATGTCATCGACGTCGGGCCGCTCTTCGCGGTCCACTTTCACGTTGACGAAGTGTTTGTTCATCTGCTCAGCGATCTTCGGATTTTCAAAGACCAGCCGTTCCATCACGTGGCACCAGTAGCAGGTGGAATAGCCGATGCTGAGGAAGATCGGCTTGCCTTCCTTGCGAGCCTTCTCGAACGCTTCCTTGCCCCACGGATACCAGTCCACCGGATTGTGTGCGTGTTGCAACAGGTACGGACTGCTCTCGTTGATCAGTTTGTTCGTGTATTTCCACGAGCCGTCCGCGTTCTTCAGTTCCTTCGCGTGCGGGTGAACAGACTCGGCGGACATCGCCGGGGAAACAGTCATTAGCAAGGCTCCGATCAGCGCAGTAAGGAAGATGGTGCTTTTCATGGGCGTATCTTCTGTAAAAGGTTGAAGGGGCATGGTATGCGTGATGCCGCCGATCAGCGAGCTGTTTGTTCGCCGACTCATTCAAACGCCTGTTTGACCGGTTTGCCGACAACGTCGTTCTCATAGGCGATGCCGAGGAATCGGCATGCGGTGGCGAAGGTGTCTTCCGTGCGAATGGTCAGGTCGCCGTGCTGGGTCAGATCCTGCCCCGCCCTGATGCCGGGACCTGCGGCGATCCATGGAATGTGCAAGCCTCGGGCGTCGCGGCCGTGATGCGTTTTGCCGAACCCGCCGTGATCGGCGCTGACGATGATCAACGTCTGATCCAGCACACCTTTGTCTTTTAACGCGGCGAGAATCGTACCGATGCCTGCGTCGGCATTGGCGATCGCGGTCAATTGCTGCGGCGAGCCCCAACCTTTCGCGTGACCGACCGTGTCCACGCGCGGAAAGTGCACAAGCATTACCTGCGGCGTGTGCTCGGTGACAATCGTCGCAGCCTGCTTGCCGATCCATTCATCACCGTACTTTCTCTCCCATGGATTCAAGCCGTCATCGCCTTTCATGCCTTTATCCTTTGGCGCTCGTGGTGACAGCGCCATCCAGTCCACCGTTTTGGGTTTTGCCAAGGCGATGAACTTGTATTTACCCGCCACCATCGCCGTCGACATGCCCTTTGCATTGGCCAACTCGAACAGTGTCTTTTTGTGCGGATGTTTGTATTTCACGCCGCGCGGTGGATCGTCACCATTCCAGTGCACGCCGTGTTGCTCCAACTTCGTGCCGGTCATCATGGATGCGTGTGATGGCAACGTTCTGCCCATCGTGATGGTCTGCGCCCAACAGGAATAGCTGCCCCGCGCCATCAAGCGTCGCAGATGCGGCGCCTTGGCCAGCAGCATCAAATCGGGTCGCAAACCGTCCACGCTGATAATCAACACGCGTTTGGTTTCGCCGCGGCTGTTGGTCGCAAAGCAACACACGAGCAACGCCAAGAGCAGGGCGATTCGATTGACTTGGTTCGTTCGTTTGGGCATCAACATCTTCCGGTTCCAGTAATGGTCGAACGACTCATGATACTGCCGACCAACACGTCGGCCGTGCATTGCAGGTTTAATCCCTGTGAACGGCACGCAAGCCCAGCCAACCACGAGGCGACACCGGTTAGAATGGTCGCAACCACCGGAGTCCAATTCATGAAACTTCACATCACCAACCTGTTCGCTTGCACATTGGTCTTTCACCTGTTTGGCGTGGTGTCGTTGGCCGATCCGCCGCAGTTCACGCATGCCAAGAACAAAACCTCGATTTCGATCCAGGAATTCAAAGCCTCGGCCGAACTGGAGTTTGTTGGCAAGAAACCGAAGAACGAATACACCGTTGAATTCAAATCCCTCATCGGATTGCCCTCGAAGCTCGACCTTGTTTGCGTGACCGACGAACTGAAGATCGCGTCGGCAATCGATGACAAGAAGAAGTCGCTGATGCCGACGCGTTCGCTGCGCCGATCGTCCAGCCGATCCTCGAACGATGACTTCAACGCCTTCCACGGCGGCTCGGCGGATTCGGAACTCAAGGCTGCGGAACTGGCCGCCAATCCCTATCGTGTCAAGGAGATGGTTATCTCGGCGACGGCCATCCTCGCCCGCAAACGGGCCGAAGTCATCATTGACGCCACCGTCGAGGAAGATTTCGATGCCATCGGTCACAGCATGCGAGTGCGCCTCAGTTCGATGAAGATCGATCGCAGCCGCGTTGCCGAAATCTCCCTCGATTACAAACGGCCCAAAGGCCGCATCGCGCCGTTCCTCGAAGCCGTTTACGCCCTCGACGCCAACGGCAACGAACTCGGCGGCGGACGATGGTCCAAAGGTATGGGCATCTTCTCGGACAGCATGCAATTCAAAGGCGAGTTCGCCATCGCACGCACCGCCAACATTGACAAGTTCAAACTCATCATTCTGACCGAGTACGAAATCTATCCGCTGGAATTCACTATCAAGGATGTTTTCCAGCAATGACGCCACACGCGCCACGCAACATCAATCAGCCCGCGGCTGAATCCATCTCCACAGGCTTCAACCACGGCATCATGCGGCGAAGTTCCTTGCCGACCTGTTCGACCGGATGTTCCGCATCCTTCGCGCGCTGTGCTTTGAACCATTCAAAACCTTTGCCGTAATCACCGCGGAACGCATTGGCGAATTCACCTGACTGAATCTCCGCCAGCGCTTGTTTCATGCGCTCCTTCGTCTGCGCATCGATGATCTTAGGTCCGGTGTGATAGTCGCCGAACTCAGCCGTGTTGCTGATCGAGTAACGCATGTAGTTCAACCCGCCGCGAATGATCAGGTCGATGATCAGCTTCAACTCATGGCACACTTCGAAGTACGCCAACTCAGGCGGATAGCCCGCTTCGGTCAGCGTCTCAAAGCCGGCTTTGATCAACTCGCTCAACCCACCGCAAAGCACGGTCTGCTCGCCGAACAGGTCGGTCTCGCATTCGTCTTTGAAGTTGGTTTTGAGGATGCCGCCTTTGCCGCCTCCGACGCCGATCGCCCACGCCAGTGCAATATCCGTCGCATCACCTGTCGCATCCTGATGCACCGCCATCAGGCAGGGGACCCCTCCGCCCCGTTCGAATTCACTTCGCACCGTATGGCCCGGTCCCTTCGGCGCGACCATGATCACGTTCACATTCGTCGGTGGTTCGATCGTCTTGAAATGCACGTTGAAGCCGTGCGTGCAACCCAGCGTCGCACCTTCCTTCAGGTTCGGCCCGATGCTCTCGGCGTACACGTCGGGCTGCACCTCGTCGGGCAACGTGACAATGACAACATCCGCCTGGCTAACAGCGTCCGCCACCGGCAGAGGGTC